>JAFPVP010000178.1 GCA_017412925.1 Selenomonadaceae bacterium | reverse complement strand
TCGCGTGAAACATTTTATAAATTTCGGGCAACAAGTCCGCAACAAAATTTTCCTTGCCCAAAGAAATAATCGGGCGTTTATTTTCGGCAAGTTTCAACTTCACGCCCGAAAGCACCAGGCAATAAGTTTGTATGCAGTGTTGCTGAAAAGGATCTTCGCCGTGCGGAATGTTCGCGTTGCAGACGACAAAATCGCCCGCCGTCACCGCGTATTCGTAATTGCCGACGATATACCGCCCGCTCTCTTCGGCAATGTACAAAAGCTCCAAAAAATTTTCGTGCCGGTGAATCATGTGTGGATGCTTTAAGCTGTATTCATTATCGACAAAAATCACATCCGACAATTGAATTTGATTATCCATGAGCCTCCCCTCCCGCCGCTATTTTAACTTGTCGACGTCAAAGGCGTTATCGCAATCTTGATAAAGTTTCAGCTGTCTGCAAAAAAATTTTCGTGACAAATTGCAACATACGGTAAAAAAAATCCCCGCGAAGTTTTTCACGGAGATTTTTTGTCGCTGAAAATTTTTAGCCGATGAATTTTTTAAAGGCAAGGCAAGCGTTGTGACCGCCGAAGCCGAACGAATTTGAAATTGCCGCGTTGACAGTGCGAGCTTGCGCCGTGTTCGGGACGTAATTTAAATCCAAGCCGTCGTCGGGAGTTTCGTAGTTAATCGTCGGGTGAACGATGTCCTTTTCGACGGAGAGAACCGTAGCGATTGCCTCAACGCCGCCAGCCGCGCCGAGCATGTGCCCCGTCATTGATTTTGTCGACGAGACCGCCAGCTTGTAAGCGTGTTCGCCGAAAAGATTTTTAATCGCTTCGGTTTCGCCGCGGTCGTTGAATTTCGTTGACGTGCCGTGTGCGTTTATGTAGTCAATTTCTTTGGGCTTGAGTCCGGCGTCGTCGAGCGCAAGTTTCATGCATTTTGCTTGAGTGATGCCGCCGGGCGCGGGCGTGGTGATGTGATAGGCGTCGTCATTTCTTCCGTAGCCGACAAGTTCCGCGTAGATGTGTGCGCCGCGAGCTTTGGCGTGCTCCAAATTTTCAAGGACGATAATTCCTGCGCCCTCGCCCATGACAAAGCCGCTACGATTTTTATCGAACGGTCGGGAGGCGTGCGCGGGGTCGTCGTTGTGGTCGGCGCAAAGAGCCTTCATCGCCGCGAAACCCGAAACGCCCGCCGGAGAAATCGCCGCCTCGGTGCCGCCCGCGAACATGACATCAGCCTCGCCGCGCTGAATCGCCCGATAAGCGTCGCCAATCGCATTCGTGCCCGACGCGCAAGCCGTCACGATACATTCGCAAGGACCTTGCAACTTAAACGCAATGGCAATGTTGCCCGCCGCCATGTTTGCAATCATCATCGGGATAAAGAACGGGCTGATTCGACTCGCGCCCTTAGTGAAAAGTTTTTCGTACTGATTGTGCAAAGTTTCCATGCCGCCGATACCCGCGCCGACGAAGACGCCCGCGCGCTCGCTGTCGATATTTTTAAGTTGCGCGTCGTCAACGGCAAGCTGCGTAGCCGCCAAAGCAAATTGCGTGTATCTGTCCATGCGCTTAATTTCTTTTTTGTCGATGAACTGCACGGGGTCGAAGTCTTGAACCTCGCCGGCGATTTGCGACGTGTAGCCCGTCGCGTCAAAGCGAGTTATCTTGCCGATACCGTTTTTGCCAGCCAAACAAGCCGCCCAGAAATTTTCTTTGCCAATTCCTATCGGCGAGATCACTCCCAAGCCCGTGACTGCAACTCTATTTATCTGAATCAAATTTACCAGCCTCCTTTGATTGCAATTATAATGCCGACGCCCGCCCTTGTAAACGTTTTAGGGAATTCTTCACATATTGTAAATATCCAAATACTTTTTCATCAGCAAATCGAGTTTTTTGCCAACTTCCTTATGAAATTTCTGTCCGGCTTCCGTTTTGAATTGCCAGCTGTTTAATTCGTCAAGGGAAGATTCAATCTCGTTCAAAAGGAGCGTGTCGACAAAGTGCTCCATGTTCTCGGAGACAATTTCCATATAAATTTCCTTCTCCTCAACGTTGCGGGTGCGGACGCTTCCCATTTCGTCTAAGGTATCGAAGAAAATTTTTTCAGTAAGGATAAAGTCGTTAATCGAGAACAAGTGCTTAAGTATCTCCATGTTGGCGACCCAATCGTCGGTGTTTTCCTTGTCGTGCAAAAGTAATTCGTCGAGCTTAAAAGATTTTTTTATCAAGCCGTCAATGACCTTTAGCCTGTCCGTCGCGCTGTCGAGTTTCATTTCAATCACCCGAAAAATTTTAACACGCGGCGCGAATTCAAGCAAGACGAATAATTTTCTTGTAATGGCGGCTCAAACTTTGTATAATGTCTGAAAAAATTTTGCGGAGGATTCGAGCCATGCGGCGATATAAAATCCTAATCTTAACGGCGTTCATGTTGTGTTTGGCGGCACTGGCGGGCATGACGCTCCCCGTCGACGCGGACAAAAAAACTTTGGGCGCACCGACGGCGGAGCTGACAGCTTACACGACGCTGCCGGCGGAGACTGCGGCAATTTTGTCTGAAGTCTACGAGCGCGAAAATAAAGTTCGTGTGAACTTCATGCCGATGAATTCGCGCGAGATTCTGCAGGAAATTAAAAACGACGCCGTCAGCGATCCAACTGTTGTGCGCACGGTTGATATTGTCATTGCCGACAGCAAAATCCTGCGCGAGGCGGCTCAATTAAATCTGCTCACGCCTTACACTTCCGAGACTAATGACGCCGTCAAAGATATTTTCAAGGACGAATACGACCGCTGGACGGGCATTTGGTACGACCCGATAATTTTTTGCGCGAACAAAGATTTTCTCAAGACGACCGTCAACTTGCCCGACACTTGGGAAAAACTTTCCAAGGCGGGCAAAATTCGCGTAGGCATAACCGACTTTCTGGCGGCGGAGGCTTCGGCTAATCTGATGTTCAAGATGATTGGCAACTTTGGCGACGCAAAGACCTACGAAATTTTGAGCGGCTTGCACCCCAAAGTTGTCCAGTACGCGAAATTTTTATCCAATCCGGTGCGGCAGGCGGGCATGGGCGAAGTTGATATTTCTGTCGCCGTCGAGAGCGAGACTCTCCGCTATCTGCAGAACGGCTACCCGCTGAAAATAATTTATCCCGCCGACGGCACGAGTTATCTTTTAACGGGCTTTGGAATCACGACGACCGACGCCAAAAAAAATTTAGTCGCCGCGAAATTTGCCGATTGGCTCCTGAGTGACGAGGCGCAACTTTATCTGCAGACGAACGGCTTTTATTTTATCCCGACGAATCCGCAGACGCTGGCTTACAAATCGTTCGCGGGGAAAAATCTTGTGCTCTTCGACGAGAGCCAAAAATTTTCCGAGGAGCAACAGCGCGCCTATTTGGACTTTTGGGTCAAGGAAATTCGCTTGAAATGAGGAGGATACAATTTTGAAAGTAGGCTTTGTGAGTTTGGGCTGTGCAAAAAATCTGGTCGACACCGAAGTCATGCTCGGCATAATGCAGGCACGCGGAATTGAGCTGACTGCAAACCCCGCCGAAGCCGATATTTTAATCGTCAACACTTGCGCGTTCATACTCTCGGCTAAGGAAGAATCCATCACGACGATTTTAAATCTTGCCGAATACAAGAGCGGGCGTTGTCGCGCGTTGATTGTGGCGGGCTGTTTGGGGCAGATTTACAAGCGCGAACTTTTGGAGGAAATGCCCGAAGTCGACGCGGTTATCGGCACGGGTGCTTGGAACAGAATCATGGAGGCGATTGCTGAAACTCTATCTGGGCGGCGCGTGATTTTGATTGGCGAGCGCGAAATTATTTACGACGCAAAGACTCCGCGAATTCGCACGACGCCACCTTACACCGCCTACGTTAAAATTGCGGAGGGTTGCAACAATCGCTGTTCTTTTTGTTCGATACCTCTGATTCGCGGGCGGCAAATTTCCCGACCGATTGAAGATATTCGCGCCGAAGTTGAAAATTTAGCCGCGCAGGGCGTCAAGGAGATAAATTTAATCGCGCAGGACACGACAGCTTACGGCACCGACCTTTACGGCAAGCCGCAACTTGTCGAACTTTTGCGCGAGCTGGTTAAAGTTGATGTTCATTGGCTTAGAATTCTCTACGCCTACCCGCGCAGATTTACCGACGAGCTGATTGACTTGATTGCCGCCGAGCCGAAAATTTGCAACTACGTTGACTTGCCGCTCCAACACGCCAGCAATAAAATTTTAAAGCGCATGAATCGCCCCGACACCCGCGAATCGATTGAGGCGTTGATAAAAAAAATCCGCGCGAAAATTCCCGACGTGGTGATACGTTCAACTTTTATCGTGGGCTTTCCGGGCGAGACCGAGGAAGATTATTTGGAGCTGAAAAATTTTTTGCAGGAACAGCGGCTTGACAAGGTTGGAATATTTACGTATTCGCGGGAGGAGAACACGGCGGCTTACAATTTCCCCGACCAAATTTCGGAAGAAGTCATGCAGGAGCGTTATCACGATTTGATGAGCATGCAGTCTTTGATTTCGCAGGAGCTAAACGAAACTTTGGAAGGGCAGGAGCTTGAAGTTTTGATAGAGGGGCGCGACGAGGAAGTTAATCAAGTTGTGGCGGGGCGTTCGTATCGCGACGCGCCTGAAGTCGACGGGCTGGTCTACATTGAAAACGACAACCGCTCTGCGGCGGGCGATCTTGTCCGCGTGAAAGTTTTGGCGGGCTTTGTTTATGACATTGCGGCGGAGAGGATTGGTTGATTTGGAAAATTTTACGATAGCTTGCGCGGAGAGTTGCACGGGCGGCTTGGTGATGAGCCGATTAACTGATTTTGCGGGCGCGTCGGCTTACGTCAAGGGCGGGGTCGTCGCCTACACGAACGAAATTAAAAATAAAATTCTGCGCGTCGAGACTGAGACGTTGGAAAAATTTGGCGCGGTGAGCTCGCAGACGGCGTTGGCTATGGCGACGAACGTCCGCGAAATTTTTTCTGCGACAATCGGCTTGAGCACGACTGGCAACGCGGGACCTTCGGCTAGCGAGGGCAAGGAAGTTGGCTTGGTTTACGTGGCAATCGTCGGCGAAAATTTTTCCGAGGTTAAAGAATGTCATTTCAGCGGCACGCGCTCCGAAATAAAATTTCAGACTGCAGACGCGGCGTTTGAACTTTTGATGGGGCACATGGAATGAACAGGCGGACGTTTATAAAAGTTGCGGCGGTGAGTGTGGCGGCTTTGCTGACGGGTTGCGGCGGCGAAAAATCTTTGGACGTAAAATTTTTGCGGCAAATCGTCACGGGAGATATTTCAAATTCGCGGCTTGTCATGTGGCAAGTTGACGCGCCGTTAAAAAATCCCGCCGTAGAAGTTCGGACGGGCGGCGACGTTAAAACTTTTCCAGCGCAAGATTTGAGCTTCACCGACGACGGCAAAAAAAATCTCCAGTACGCCGCGCAGATTGAACTTGGCGACGAATACCGGATTGTTGACGGCGACGCGGCGACGGCTTGGCACGCGCTGAAAACTTCGGGCGACACGTTCAAGGCGATAATTTTCCCTGATTCGCAATGCGGCGGCGATTATGACACGTGGGGCGCAGTTGCCCGCTCCGCCTTTGAAAAAAATCCTGACGCGAAATTTTTCGTGAACGTCGGAGACCTTGTCGACAACGGCGAGGACTCCGCGCAGTGGGAAGATTGGCTGGCGCAGATTGAAGATTTTTTGCCGCAAATTCCGTTCGCGCCGGTAATGGGCAATCACGAAACTTACACGCGGGATTGGAAAGTTCGCGAGCCGGTTGCGTATCTGAATTACTTCGCGACGCCCGACAACGGCGTTGAAAATTTTTCGCGGAGATTTTATTCATTCGACTGTGGCGCGGCGCACTTTGCGATTTTAGATAGCCAATGGGACGAACTCGGCAGGGAGATTATCGACGCACAAAAAAATTGGCTCCGTCAAGATTTAAACTCGACTGACAAGCCGTGGAAGATTATTTTTATTCACAAGGACGTTTTGCAATATCGAATCAACGGACGCCCCGAACGTCGCGAAGGTTTTTCCGAGGTCGGGGAAATTTTTATGCCCGAATTTGAATCGCTCGGCGTCGACGTTGTGTTCACGGCGCACCTGCACACGTATCGAAATCGCGGGCGGCTGAAAAATTTTCGCGCTGACGAGGCGGGCACGCTGTACATTTTGACGGGCTTAAGCGGCAACGTTCGCTACGGCGGGCTGTGGATTGACCATGCGCTCGATAAAGTCATTGCTCCCCAGCCAGAAACGGATAATTATCTGACGCTTGAACTCGACGCGCAAACTTTAACGGTGAAATGTTTTCTGCCGAATGGCGAGCTACTCGACGAAACTATTTTGCAGAAGGCTACTTGAGCAGATTTTTATTTTTGCTGATGAGTTCGCCGATTAACATTTTGCCGCGAATGTCGGGGTGAATGCCGTCGACGGAAAAGTCGCTGCTCATGGTGCCCTGCGCGTCGTAAAAGTACGGTTCAATGTCGATAAAAAATTCTTGCCGCTTGATGTATGCGTTAATCTCCTGAAGTTTTTCGCGCCAAGCGGGGTCGGTGGGCGTGTGGAAGGCGTGCTGGAGGTTGGCGGGGTTAATCGGCATTAACGTTAAAAAAATCGGGCGAATATCATTTTGCAGGCAAAGTTTGTTAATGCCCGCGTAGTCGGCGATAACGTCTTGAGCGGAAATCCGAGCGTCGCGCAAACAATTCGCGCCGGTGGAGATGATTAAATTTTTCGGCTTGAGCGGCAGAACGTCCTGATTAAAACGCTCCAAAGTCGTGCGGGAAGTGTCGCCGCTCCTGGAAATGTTGACGACGGGGAAATCAATAAAAGTTTCGTAGCTGTATTGCAGGGCACGCGGAGAATAGCTGACTGCGCCGCCGCCGTGGGAAATGCTGTCGCCCAAAACCGCCACGTCAACGCCGCCGGTCATGTCGTCGACGATAAATTTTTCGCTGTTCGACCACGTGCCGACGGGATTATTGTTTTCGTCGAGAGCACGGACGCGCCAATAATAAGCCCCTGCATAAGGTCTGCCGTATTCGTCGTAGCAACTGCTGATGTCTTCGGAAACCATGCGCCACGCCGCCACGCCTTCAGGTTCGGTCGCCAATTCAACTTCATACTTAACGCCGTCGTGCAACGGAATCCAATCGAACACGTGATAAATCGGCTGCGGCAAGTAGTCCATGAAGTCAAAGTTATTAATCAGCGGGCAATTCGGGAAGGGCTTAGTTGCGTCGACGAAAATTTTTTCCGCCTTGCTGAATTCGCCAATCGGCTCGTGATGAAGTCCGAGAGCTCGCGCCCGCCAATAAAGTTCTTTTTTATTTGCAAAGGGGCGCAGGTCAGCTTGATAGCCGTTGGTATAAACTTTGCGCGTGCTGTCGAGGTGATGAATTTTCGACAGGGCGATACCGCCTTCGACTTCGGGCGGCGCGTCCAAAAGTTCAAATTCATAGCAGACGGCGTTGGGGACTGTGTGCCACACGAGGAAGGGCATTAAACTTGCGGGATTATTTTCGCTGTAGTGGTAAATGCTGACGGGGTGCGGCGGCGTCGGAAAATTTGGATTGGGATAAATTTTATCGGAGCGGAAAATTTCGCCGAAAAGTCCGCGAGCCGTCACGAAGTAAAAAGTTGGAATCGGGGCGCGTGGCACGATGTAATTTGCCGAACGCGCCTCCTCCTCCTTGAAGATGTGTAGCGGCGGCGAATCTTCTACAAGTCCCGTCGTGCGGCTGACCGTCGTGATTTTGTAGACGCAAGGATAGGGCAACGGTCGCCACGTCATCAAGGTATCGTCGCCTTCCTGCGAAAATTTCACTTCGAGCGGTCGCCCTTTCAGCTGGAGCACGTCGGTTTTCTCGGCAATGTACATGCTAAATATCGAGAAAAAGCTCATCAGCGCGGCGATTATCACGAACGTCAAAAAATTTTTCATAGCCCAAAATAACTCCCAAGCAAATTTATATCTCCGAAGCGGACGAACAAGCAAATTAAAATTATCAGCGCGGCAAAGAAATATTCGCGCCACGAGCCGACTTTAAAAAGTTTTATGCCGTGCTTTTTGGGCGGCGATTATCACGAACGTCAAAAAATTTTTCATATCCCCAAATAACTCCCAAGCAAATTTATATCTCCGAAGCGGACGAACAAGCAGATTAAAATTATCAGCGCGGCAAAGAAATATTCGCGCCACGAACCGACTTTGAAAAGTTTTATGCCGTGTTTGCCATGCGGCGTGAAGATTGGCACCTTCCCGCAAATTCCGTCCTCGGCGATATGCAACAGGGCTCCGACCAGCGCGTAAGTTATCAAGTTCAGCGCAAAGGCGAGCGTCGGTTCAGGATAATATTCTTTGGCGAACTGCGCGGCGGCAATCAGCGCGAGATAAATCAGCGGGTAGTGCGACCACGTGCGGTGCTTCTTGCGCCACTTCCAATAAGCTGAACTTTCTTTGGGCGGCGAGCCTTCGACCCTGTCAGGCAAGACCGCGCCCACGATTGCCGACGCCGTAAAAAGCGCGTCGTTCGTCGCCGTGCACACGATAAAGCCCGTCACGATTTGATGATTAATCCACTTCAAGAATTCTTCAACTCAATTAAATATCTTTCGAGCGCGTCCTGCCAAGTCGGAAGGCGATTAAATCCCGCCTCGTCGAGCGATTTTTTGCTCAGCCGCGAATTGAACGGACGCCGCGCAGGTGTCGGATATTCAATCGTCGGGATGCCGTCGACTTCAACTTCAAGCCCCGCCTGCTTAAAAATTTCCCGCGAGAATTCAGCCCACGAACAAAAGCCTTCGTTCGTCGCGTGATAAATTCCGTATTTTTCCGTCGCCGCCATGTCCGCCAAAAGTTTCGCCAAGTCAACCGTGTAAGTCGGGCTACCGATTTGGTCGTTGACGACGTTAATCTTTTTCCGCGTTTCGGCAAGGCGCAACATCGTCTTAATAAAGTTATGTCCGTTAATGCCGAAGACCCAGCTCGTGCGCACGATAAAATATTTTTCCAGAATCATGCTGACGGCGTCCTCGCCCAAAAGTTTGCTGCGCCCGTAGACGTTGACGGGCTTTTTTTCGTCGTGCACTTCGTAGGGAATTTTGCCGTCGCCGCCGAAAACGTAATCGGTGCTGATATAAATCATCTTCGCGCCAACTTCGCGGCAAGCCTCCGCCACCCAACGAGTTCCAAAGCCGTTGACTGTCAGCGCAAGTTCTTCCTCGCTCTCCGCCTTATCAACTGCCGTGTAAGCCGCGCAGTGAGCCACGACGTCGGGCTTTTTGTCGAGAATAAAATTTTTCGCGCCCGCCTCCGTCGTCAACTCCAACTCCTCCAGCGACGGCGCAATAAATTCCACGCCGCGCTTTGTCAGCTCCTTGGAAAGGTCGTAGCCCAGCTGTCCGAGTATGCCTGTGATTAAAACCATTGTTCTTGCCTCCATTTTTTTTGCCAATTCTAACACAGCAAATTTTTTCGTCAACAAGGGGGCTTGCACCGATTGAATTTCAGCTGGTAAAATACGCTTAAACACATTGGAGGCGAATTGATTTGAGGTTGACGGGCAGCGAGGCGTTGAAAATTTTCGCGGACGGAGATTTATTGGAGTTGGGCAAGACGGCGGACGCGATTTGCAAAAAAAAATTCGGCGACGTGAAAACTTTCATCATCGACCGAAATATAAATTATACGAACGTCTGCAAGAACGAATGCAAATTCTGCGCGTTTTGGCGGCGGATTAATCAGCGCGGCGCGTATCTTTTGAGCCACGAAGAAATTCTGCAAAAAGTTCGCGAGACTGTGGCGGCAGGCGGTACGCAACTGATGATTCAAGGCGGCTTGCACCCCGATTTGCCGCTCAGCTACTACACGGACATGCTCCGCCTTATCAAAAAAAATTTCGATATAACGATTCACTCGTTCACCGCGACGGAAATTCAGCACTTCGCCAACTGCGCGGGCTTGTCAATTTTGGAAACGCTTAAACGTCTTCAGGCGGCGGGCTTAGACTCTTTGCCGGGCGGCGGCGCGGAGATTCTCGTCGACGACATCAGAAAAAAAATAAGCCCGAAAAAAATTATGACGGACGATTGGCTAAACGTGATGAAACTGGCGCATTCAATCGGCATGAAGTCAACCGCGACGATGGTTATCGGCTTCGGCGAAACTTTGGAGCAACGCCTTGAACACATGGAAAAAATCCGCAACCTGCAGGACGAGACCGGAGGATTTCGCGCGTTTATCACGTGGACTTATCAGCCGAAAAATACCGCGCTCGGCGGCGAAAAAGTTTCCGCGCAGGATTACATGAAAACTTTGGCGATGACGCGAATTTTTATGGACAACGTCGACCACATTCAAGGCTCGTGGGTCACGCAGGGCGAACGTATCGGGCAATTAACTTTGACGTTCGGCGCGGACGATTTAGGTTCAATCATGCTGGAAGAAAACGTCGTGCGGGCGGCGGGCACTTCCTTTGAAATGTCGACGCGCAAGATGGTTGATTTAATTCGCGCGGCAGGAAAAATCCCCGCGCAACGAAATACAATGTATGAAGTGCTGAAAAAATTTTAATTACGCATTACGCACTGCGCATTACGCATTGCTTTTCGGAGGTGAGGCGTTGGACGACAATAAAAAAAAATCTTGCGACCTTCAAGAAAATTTGCGGAGGATGATGCAGACGACAAAAAAATCTGATTTGGAGCGGGCGTTGCAGAGAATGATGCAGACGACAAAGTCCAACGACTTGAAAAACGCCTTCGAGAAAATGATTCACGTCACGCGCTCTTTTGACCAAGAAGTTGAGCAGCGGCAAAAGGAGCAGGAAAAAAATATCGCCGACGCCTTCCAAAAAATGATTCGGCTGTCGCGCTCACTGGAAATTGAAAACGAGGAACAACTTGCCCGCGAAGAGGAACGCTCTAAACCGCGCGAAAAAAAACTCGACAAAGTCAAGAAGAAAGTTCCGCGCAGAATTCGGAGCTTCCCCGCCGCGTTCAAGCGCAACCCCAAAGCCGTCATAAAATATTTTCTCGGCTTGGCATTGGGGCGCGTGCTGGCTATCGTGCTGTACATTGTCATGGCGTTTATCCCCGCGCTACCGATACCCGACGCCGTCGCGAACATGAGCAAGCCGCCGGCGATTTTTGGCACGGCGTTTAATTCCCTGCGCGGCTTCTTCACAGATTTTAGTCCGCAAATGTTAATCGCAACCGTATCGAGCATACCGACGGACATAAACAAAATTATCCAGAAGGTCGGCGAATTCTTCACGTTCTACGCAAAACGGGCGGGAAATTTTTTAGTCAAAGCCATCAAGCACCCGAAACTTGCCTTCGAGGATGTGCGCAAAAAAATTCGCGAGAAAACTCCGCTGTTTATCCGCTTGACGCGGGCGGCGGTCAGCGTGGTGTTCTCGTTCCTGCTGATAAAGTTGGCGATGATTTTCCTTCTGCCGTTGTTCGGCGGCATCGCGCTTACGGTCGTCGGAATAAAAGTTTCGATAATTTTGTTCGTCATTGCGCGAATGATTGCGGACAAAGTCGGCGAGCTTATCGGCAAATACGTCTTCAAGGGCGGCGTAAAACTTGTCAACGTGGCAAAAACCATTCGCGAGTCGCAAGTCGTAAAAGCTATCGGCGATTATCTCAAGGAGTGGCTCAATCAAGCGACAAATAAAAAATGACGCGCGCGGCGTCAAAAAATTTTAAAGTTCAATTTCTCTGAGTAGTCCGCTGACAAGCAGAAAACTCACGCCCAAGAAGACCACGCAACCGAGAACGAAAATTATCCAATCAGGCTTGTATCGCCAAATAATTTCACCGCTTAGCCGTTCGAGCGGCAACTTTGAATTTTTTTCGGCGACGGGCAAATAAATAAGTGCGCCAAGCATAAGTCCAAAAATTAAAATGCCAACCATGCCGATTATAACGTCCGTGGGCGGCGTTTCAAAAAAGCCCGAAAATGCGTCGCCTATGGAATTTTCGGCAAGTTCCCTTTCCATTGTTCAACCTCCGATTTCCGACCAAAGCACGATTTTTTTTTGCTCACGAGTTTTTTTTACGTCGATGATTCGCTGATTGCGCGAGCCGCGAAATTGTAAATCCAAATCCCGCAAGCTCTCGACGAATTCTCCGTCAATCAGCACGTCGATATTTTCAAGCAGAGGCGCGGCGGCGTTCGGAAGTTTTTCAAAAGTGTAGCCGGTGTAGCACCAAACGCTAAGTCCGAGATTTTTTGCGGCGCGTGCGAGTTCCAAAGCCGCATCAATTTGCAAGAGAGGTTCGCCGCCCGTCAAAGTGATTCCGTCCAAGAGCGGATTTTTTTTTATCGCGGAAATAATTTCCGTCGTGTCGATTAATCGCCCGCCGCTTAAGTCGTGCGTTTCGGGATTGTGACAGCCCGCGCAGTTGCGTCGACAGCCCTGCATAAAAATTGCGAAACGAATTCCGTCGCCGTCAACGAAACTTTCCGGCACGAGCCCCGCGATACGAATTTGCAAATCAATCAGCCTCCGCCGTCGATTATAATTCTTCGCCCCGCGAGCGTCAACGAAATTTTAAAAGAACGCCTCAATGCCCGCGTCGACAAAAATTTTTTGGAAGTCTTGCAAATCTTCGGGGTGCAAAGCTTTAACGTGCGAGAATTCGTAATCGCGACCGAGCAGGTTGTATTTATTTTCGCCGAACTGGTGGAAGGGCAAAAGCTGAACTTTTTTCGCACCTACTTGCTTAAGTCTTTGAACGAAACCTTTTGCATCGTCGAGGGAGTTATTATAATTCGGGATAACGGGCAAACGCGGAAGAACTTCCTTTCCAATATCGATAGCGTATTTCATGTTTTGCAAAATTGGAATGTTCGATACGAAAGTTTTTTCCTTGTGCTTAGCTTCGTTCCAATGCTTGATGTCGAAGAGTAGCAAGTCAAGATATTCGACGACGCGGCGGAAAATGGCTGGCGAGGCAAATCCGGTCGTTTCAATCGCCGTGTGAATATTTTCCGCCTTGAGAGCTTTAAGAAGTCCAATAGCGAAATCGGGTTGCATGGTAGCTTCGCCACCGGAAAGTGTGACGCCGCCGCCGCTTTCCTCGTAGAAGGGCAAATCCTGCATGACGACTTCCATAATTTCAGCGACGGTCTTGCGTTCACCTTCGGGCTTGAGCGCGTGCGCAGGACATTTTTCAATACAAATGCCGTGTTCGGAACAGACGCCCGCGCCAGAACATTTTTTGTGGTCGACGACAATTTTGCCGCCAATTTTTTTTACTGCCAGTGTCGGGCAACTCATGACGCAAGTATCGCAGTGGCGACATTTTTTTTCGTCCCAGAGAATTTGCAAGCGCGGTTCTTGACTTTCGGGATTGGCGCACCATGTACATTTGAGCGGACAGCCCTTGAAAAAAATTACAGTCCTAATGCCCGGACCGTCGTTTATGCTGAACTTTTGGATATTAAAAATCATTCCGTAGTTGCTCATAAAATTTCCTCCGTCACTAAAGTTTTTCAGATAATACTACATGATTCAATAAATGTAAATAAAAGCATTACGAAAAGAATTGACTTGCTTGACGATACGTAATATCATACAAGAAAAATGGAGGTCGAGAGCATGAAAGTTTTGACGGTGGACATTGACGGCACATATCTAAGTTATGCTTGCATGAACGAATTCATGAAAATTGAGCGGCGCGGGAAAATTTTTACGCCGCAAGAAAGTCGCGCCGAGCTGATTGAAGCAGTCGCAAGAATTTTCGAGGCGGTCGGCGACGCGGAAGGAATTGCCGTTTCAATGCCTGGCATAATCGATTCGGAACGCGGCTATTGCGCGATGGGCGGTGCTCTGCGCTACAACGACGATTTTTATTTCCGTGACGCGCTTTATCAGCGTTGCAAGACGAAAATTCACGTCGAGAACAACGCCAAATGCGCGGCAATGGCAGAAGCGGCGGTCGGCAGTCTCATGGACAACGAGGACGGCTTTGTTTTGATTTTCAGCACGATGATTGGCGGCGGCTACATTCGTAATCACAAAATTTACAAAGGCAAGCATTTCGCGGCGGGCGAGGTTTCGTACATAATTCTGAATAGCGGCAAAAAACTCGACGACGAAAATCTTTGGGGAAGGAGCTTTGGCGTCCCGAAATTTTTACAGCGTTATTCGGAAGTTAAAAACATGGACATTGAGACCGTTGACTTGCTGACGATTTTTGACGCCGTGCAGAAAGATGAGCCTGAAGCCGTCGCGTGTTTGCAGTGGTACACGGAAGAAATCGCCGCGCGGATTTTTAATATCCAAACGGTGCTTGACGTGGAGAAATTTTCAATCGGCGGTGATTTGGCGAAATATCCCGCGTTTATGGATTATCTGCGAGGCAATCTTGCAAAACTTTACAGCGAATGTCCTTTTAAGCTCCCGCAAGCTCAAGTCGTCACGAGCAAATTTTCCGGTGACGCAAATTTAATCGGGGCACTGCAGTGTTGGATTGCAGAAAATATTTAGTTCCGAACGAAAATAGATTCTTGACAAAATAAAATTCGTGATATATTATTTGCGTACAAAAATTTATAAGGAGTGACGCTTATGGAGAATCGTGAACACTTCGGAGCGTTGACGGACAGAATGCAGGCGTTCCGCGAAGAGACACTCGACCAAAAACCCTACATTGACGCGCAACGGGCAGTTCTCGTGACGGAAGCTTACAAGGCGAATTTGAATCAGCCGCCCGTCATGAAACGCGCTCTCGGTCTGAAAAATATCTTAGAAAAAATGACGATTTACATTGAGGATAAGACGCTAATCGTCGGCAACCAAGCGACAAAAAATTGCAACGCGCCGATTTTCCCCGAATACACAATGGGCTTTGTGATTGACGAGCTTGACAAGTTCGAGAAGCGCGACGGCGATGTTTTCTACATTACGGAAGAGACTAAGCAACAACTCCGCGACATTGCGCCGTTCTGGAAGAATAATTGCTTGCACGATCGCGGCATGGCTCTCCTTCCTGAAGAAGTTATGGACGTTCTGCCGTCTTTGGGCATGGAAGGAAAACTTAACGCCGGCGACGCACATCTTGCCGTAAATTATCAGAAAGTCATAACGGACGGGCTTATCGGCTATGAAAATCGTGTTCGCGACTTGAAAGCCAAACTCGACCTCACTCAACCCGATTCAATCGACAAAAATATTTTCTACAAGGCTGTCCTAATCGTTTTAGATTCCGTTCGTAAATTTGCGCTCCGTTACTCGAAACTTGCAAGCGAACTTGCCGCTAAGGAAACCGATTCCAAACGCAAAGCCGAACTTGAAGAAATTTCCCGTATCTGCGAAAAAGTTCCTTACTATCCTGCAGATTCTTTCCGCGAGGCAGTGCAAGCCGTCTGGTTTATTCATGTCATCTTGCAAATCGAAAGCAACGGGCATTCGCTAAGCTACGGCAGATTTGACCAATATATGTATCCGCTTTACAAAAAGGATATTGATTCGGGCAAAATCACTCGCGACGCGGCTTTGGAGCTGTTGACTTGCCTTTGGATTAAAACTTTGACTGTGCAAAAAATTCGTTCGCAGGCGCATACGCTTAGCTCTGCCGGTTCGCCAATGTATCAAAATGTTACCGTCGGCGGACAAACAGTTGATAAAAAAGATGCCGTCAACGAACTGTCATTTGTCGTGCTGCAGTCGATTGCCCAAACGCGCTTGACGCAACCAAATTTTACCGTTCGTTACCATAAAAATATCGATAAAAAGTTCATGGAAGAATGTATCGAAGTCATGAAGCTTGGATTCGGAATGCCCGCGCTTAACAATGACGAAATTATTATCCCGTCGTTTATAAATTGGGGCGTCAAGGAAGAGGACGCTTATAACTACAGCGCGATTGGTTGCGTCGAGACCGCCGTCCCTGGCAAATGGGGCTATCGTTGCACAGGCATGAGCTATATAAATTTTCCGCGCGTGTTGCTCTGCGCCATGAATAACGGCGTTGATATGACAAGCGGCAAACGCTTCACGAAAGGTTACGGCTACTTCAAAGATTTGACAAGTTATGAACAACTTATGGACATTTGGGACAAGACCGTCCGCGAAATGACCAAATACAGCGCGATTGTCGAGAACGCCATTGACAAAGCCTCCGAGCGCGACGTGCCCGATATTTTATGCTCCGCGCTGACTGATGATTGCATTGGGCGCGGCAAGACGATTAAAGAGGGCGGCGCGGTTTACGATTTTATCAGCGGCTTGCAGGTCGGTATCGCTGATATGGCGGATTCACTCGCCGCGATTAAAAAGCTCGTGTTTGAGGAGAAAAAAATCACGCCCGCGCAGTTGTGGGACGCGATTTTGGATAATTTCACCACGCCAGAAAATCAGCGGATTCAAGATATGCTGATAAACGACGCGCCAAAATACGGCAACGATAATGATTACGTCGACGAGCTAATTGTCGAGGCTTACGATTCTTACCTTGACGAAATTAAAAAATATCCGAACACCCGCTATAAGCGCGGACCGATTGGCGGAATTCGCTACGGCGGCACATCGTCAATCAGCGCGAACGTCGGACAAGGTATGGGCACCATGGCGACGCCCAACGGTCGCAAAGCGCGTGAACCGCTCGCTGAAGGTTGCTCGCCCGCGCACAATGCCGACAAGAACGGACCGACTGCAGTTTTTAAATCCGTGTCTAAACTTCGCACGGAAAAAATCACCGGCGGCGTTCTCCTCAATCAAAAAATGACGCCGCAACTCCTCGCTAAGGAAGAAAACAAACAGAAATTAATCATGCTGATTCGGACGTTCTTTAATCGTCTGCACGGCTATCACGTTCAATACAACATTGTCTCGCGCGAAACTTTAATCGACGCGCAACTGCACCCCGAAAAGCACAAAGATTTAATCGTTCGCGTGGCGGGCTACAGTGCATTTTTCAACGCGCTCAGCAAGGCGACGCAGGACGACATCATTGACCGCACAGAACAAACTTTGTAAGGAGAGATTGAAATGAAACTTATCATCGACGACGCGCACATTGACCAGATTAAAAAAATTTACAAATACTATCCCGTTGACGGCGTGACGACTAACCCGACAATTTTGGCGGCAAGCGGTCGCAAGCCCTACGACGTGCTCAAGGAAATTCGCGAATTCATCGGCGCGGACGCTGAACTCCACGTTCAAGTTGTCGCGAAAACTGCTGACGATATGGTTGCCGACGCGCACCGCATTCAAGCTGAACTCGGCAAAAATACTTACGTCAAGATTCCGTCGATTGAAGAGGGTTTCCGCGCTATGAAACTTCTCAAGGCGGAGGGCGCGAATATCACGGCGACGGCGATTTATACTCCTATGCAAGCGTTTTTGGCGGCTAAGGCTGGCGCAAGCTACGCCGCTCCCTACATCAACCGGATTGACAACATGGGCTATGACGGCGTGTCGATTGCCCAGCACATTCACGACATCTTCCGCAACAACAAACTCAATGCCGACGTCCTCGCCGCCAGCTTTAAAAATTCTCAACAGCTCCTCGAACTTGCCGAATACGGAATTGGCGCGGCGACGGCTTCACCCGACGTGATTTTATCGCTCGTCAAGAACGACGCGATTACCTCCGCCGTCAATGCTTTTATCCGCGACTTTGAAAAACTTTGCGGCGAAGGCACGACCATGAAGGATTGCTAAAGCGCACCGAGCGACAAAATTTTTAAAAGTGTCGGGCGCAGTTCGGGATAAATCGCCGCGAAATTTAAATCGTTCGGGATAAAGAACAGGTTAAGGCATTGGAAAATCGTCACGAGGCACAGCACACACGCGCCGAAGTTGAAAAATTTTTTTCGGCACGCGGATAAAAAGCCCAGCGATATGAAACTCAACAGCGCGAGTAGCCAGTAAATTTCCAGGCGATAACGCTCCAGCAAAAACGGCGTCCACTGAATTTGAAACATTGTAATTAAAATCGGCGTGAGTATCAAAGCGACTACCACGCCGATTAATTTATTTTTTAACAGTGCGCCGCGCAGGTCTCGCGTCAATAAAAAAATCGGCAACCAGAACAAAACGTAGCGCAACGCGCCCGAAGGTTTATTGTCGCCCTTGACTGAATTGTCGACGCCGAAAAAATTTTCCAGCAAGCCGTTAATCTGCGCGGACAAATTGAATCGCTCGGAGAATTTTCCGTAGGCGTGCTGGTCGGTGACGGTTAATTGATAAGCTTGCCCGAATTCAAAAACTTTATCGAAGCGGAAAAAATTGTACGCCATCAAAGTTGCGGCGGTCAGTGCGTAGGGCACGCTAAGCACGAGGAAAATTTTTCGCGGGTCGTCTTTGGCAAAAAATTTCGGCAGGAGCGGCAAGACTAAAAAATTTGCCAGCGCGACTGTCGGCTTGCAACCGAACGCCAACGCGCCCAGCACCGCGCCGATAAAAATTTCCGCAAAAAAAATTTTCCGCGAATCGTCACACCACGCCGCCCGCGCAAAAAAATAAATGCTCCAAACTTCCATGCACAAGCCCGAAGATGACGCCGTGCAATAGAGCGCGGGAGCCTCCGTGCAATAGGAAATGCTCACCAGCGACAGCGCGGTTGATGCCGCCAAATACACGCCAAACGACATACGCGGGAAAAATTTTTTCGCCAGCAAATAGAACAGCGCGAACAGCCCAACGATAAACAACCCCGCGAAAATTTGCGTCGCGTGATAGGCGGCGAGCGACTTGCCGACGATAAATTGATACGGCGCGAAAATTAAAATGGCGGGCACCGCGCCGAAGTAAACGTAGTAGCGACCGTTATAGAAGGCGTGATCCCAGCCGCCGGAGTTTTCGTCCAAATTAAGTTCTTCGCGGGCTTGAAAGTCGTAGGGATTTTCCATTGCCGCCAAGCGCGGGTCAACGGGCATATCCAGATAAAGTTGCCCCTTTAAAAAGGCGTCCGCCAAAAGTTGATATTGATTGTGGTGGCGGTGAAGTTCGCCCGTCCAATGCG
This sequence comes from Selenomonadaceae bacterium, assembly GCA_017412925.1. Taxonomy (GTDB): domain Bacteria; phylum Bacillota; class Negativicutes; order Selenomonadales; family Selenomonadaceae; genus Quinella. Next base: position 8,407 of record JAFPVP010000178.1, on the reverse strand, counting down.
GATTCCACGCCATGGGCACGACGATTGCCGCGATTAAAATTGCCATGACGCTCAAGCAAATTAATTTCTCGCGGCGGGCGATTGCGGAAATTTCCACGTGCAAACGCGACGACGGGCGCAACGTGTACAGCAGAAAAATTACCGCCGCCCAAAATATCAGCCCCGCCAAAAAATATTTTTCCTGCATTTATTCGCCATTGATAATCTGTTCGGGCGTGGTGACTGGCTCGTTGCGTAGCGTGTCCGAAGGCGTGGTTACTCGCCGTTGCGTGCCCGCGTAGAGCATTTCCGTCAACTGCGCGGCGGCTTCGGGCTCCATCTTCGCCAAAATTTGTGCAACGGAGTCTTCGCTCATGCGCTGGAAAATTAAAACCGTCGTGTCCCAATCGACGTTTATCAAAGCGTTCGCCGCCTGTTCGGGCTTCATGCTCTCGTAAATTCGCGCCAGCCGTGCGACACGTTTTTTCTCCTCCGCCTCGCGTTTGGCTCGCTGTTCGTCGATTGCCTTCTTGTCGATTTTAACTTCCTTGGGCTTTTCTTCCTTAGCCGGCTTTGGTTCTTCCTTAGGCGGCTCTTCTTTTACTGCGGGTTCAGGTTCGGGCGCAGGTTCCGGCTCCGGTTCGGGTTCAGGTTCGGGCGGCGGCGGCCACTCGACACCTTCGGGAACTTCAAAATATCTGCCGTTGCCGACGAATGGCAACCGATAAAGCCCCAGCTCCTCGTTTAGCATGGCTATATCTTCCGTGCCGAGCACGTCGAACTTAACCGCCGCCACGAAGCCGCCGATAACTAAAGCCGTCAGCAAAATCAGTCCGATTAAAATATTTCTTATCGTCTTCAAGATTTTTTTTACCTTGTTCAAAGTGCTCACCTTGTCCAAAAATTTTTCTGCTGATTGATTCTGTCGACGCCGTGATTTTCCTGCCGAAATTTTAAAAACTTGTCTGGAATCTGCCGCCTGTATACAGAATTATTGAAGGGCACGCCGCGAAAATATTTGCAATGCGGCAAGCCGTGTGATAAACTTTTTCAGATAGTATAACAAAAAAATTTGAGATTTAGTAGGTGAAGACTTTGAAAGGGAAATTGATACTGCAGGACGGCACGACCTTTCGCGGGCAACTGTTCGGCGGCTCCAATGCCACCACCGAGGGCGAAGTCGTCTTTAACACGGGCATGACTGGCTATCAAGAAATTTTGACCGACCCGTCGTATTGCCGGCAAATCGTCACGCTAACTTATCCTTTAATCGGCAACTACGGCGCGGCTAAGCAATTTAATCAGAGCCGCAAAAGTTTTGTCGGCGGGCTGGTTGTCGGCGAACTTTGCGAGAAGCCGTCAAGCTCGTCGATGCAAAAGACCTTGCCCGAATTTTTGACGGCGGAGAAAATTCCCTGCCTCTACGACGTGGACACCCGCGCTTTAACCAGAAAAATCCGTTCGGCGGGCACCATGAAGGGCGTTATTGTCAGCGAATACACTTCGCAGAGCACGATTAACGAGATGATGGCGTTGCCGATTCGCAAAAATGTCGTCGAACAGGTGACAACGCCCGTCAGCTACACACTCGACGCGCGGGAAGGTGCACCCTACGTCGTGACTATGGACTTCGGTATCAAGAAAAATATTTTGGACGCGCTGCGCAAGTTGGGTTGCAAAATCACCGTTGTTTCTGCAAAAACTTCAGCGGAGGAAATTCTCGCGCTCAATCCCGACGGCATTTTTCTATCGAACGGACCCGGCGACCCTAAAGACGTTCCCAACGTTATCCGCGAAGTGCAAAAACTTATCGGGCGGCGTCCTATCTTCGGCATCTGCTTAGGGCATCAGATTCTTGCGCTGGCAATGGGCGCGAACACTTACAAATTAAAATTCGGGCACCGCGGCTCCAATCAGCCCGTGAAAAATTTAGAGACGGGCAAAGTTGCAATCACCGCGCAGAATCACGGCTACGCTATCGACCCGAAATCCTTGCAAGGTCTGCCGGTTAAAATAACGCACGTCTCGCTAAACGACGGCACGGTCGAAGGTTTCCGCCATACGTCGTTGCCGATTAGCTCCGTGCAATATCACCCCGAAGCCGCGCCTGGTCCCAACGACAGCGTCCGCCTTTTCGACGAATTCTTAGAGGCAATGCGTAATGCGTAATGCGCAATGCGCAATGAATTGGGAATGAAAAATGAGAGAGCCAAATTTGATAGTTGATAAAAGCATGACGTTTGCTGTCAGGATTGTAAATCTTTATAAGTATTTGAACGACAGGCACGCGGAATATGTGATGTCGAAACAGTTGCTAAGGTGCGGTACGAGCATTGGTGCCAATGTCAAGGAAGCTACACGTGCGCAATCGAAGGCAGACTTCAACACCAAAATGCACATCGCCATGAAGGAAGCTGTTGAAACCGAATATTGGCTTGAACTTCTTGAGAAAACCAATTACCTCACCCAAGCACAAGCTGAAAGTATGCTTACCGATTGCGTGGAACTCATTAAAATTTTAATTGCAATAACAAAAACCGTGAAAAGCAATTCGTAACAAAAAACATTACGCATTACGCACTGCGCATTTCGCATTATCAAGGGGGGCATGACACTTGCCTAAGAAAAAAAATCTCAACAAAATAATCGTCATCGGTTCCGGTCCGATAGTCATCGGGCAGGCGGCGGAGTTCGATTATGCCGGCTCACAAGCTTGCCGTTCGCTCAAGGAGGAGGGCTTGGAAGTTGTCCTCGTCAATTCAAATCCCGCGACGATTATGACCGACGCCAACATCGCCGACCGCGTTTATATCGAGCCGCTGACTGTGGACTTTTTGACGGCGATAATCGAGAAGGAACGCCCCGACGGTTTACTCGCGACGCTGGGCGGACAAGCCGGTTTGAACTTGGCGGTTCAGCTGGCGGAGAGCGGCGCGCTGGAAAAATACAACGTCGAACTTTTGGGCACGTCGATTGAAGCGATTAAGAAAGCCGAAGACCGCGAACTTTTCAAGGAGCTCATGGAACGTATCGGCGAGCCAATTCCCGAATCCGTCATCGTCGAGGACATTCACGGCGCGATTGACTTCGCTAACCAAATCGGCTACCCGCTGATTGTCCGACCCGCTTACACGCTCGGCGGCACGGGCGGCGGCATTGCCAACAACGAGGAAGAACTTTTCGAGATAACTCTGCGCGGCTTGAAATATTCAATGATTGGGCAAGTTTTAATCGAACGCAGTATCGCCGGCTGGAAGGAAATCGAGTTCGAGGTCATGCGCGACGGCAATGACAACTGCATAACGATTTGCTCTATGGAAAATTTCGACCCCGTCGGCGTGCACACGGGCGACAGTATCGTCGTTGCGCCCACGCAAACTTTGACTGACCAAGAATATCAAATTCTCCGTTCGGCGAGCTTGAAAATTATTCGTGCGCTGGAGATTGAGGGCGGCTGCAATATTCAGTTCGCGCTTGACCCGAAGAGCCAAAATTATTACGTCATAGAAGTTAATCCGCGCGTCAGTCGTTCGAGTGCGCTGGCGTCTAAGGCAACAGGTTATCCGATTGCTAAAGTCAGCGTCAAAATCGCTATCGGCTACACGCTTGACGAAATTGTCAACGCCGTCACGAAGAAAACTAAGGCTTGCTTTGAGCCGAGCGTCGATTATATCGTCGTCAAGTTCCCGCGTTGGCCGTTTGATAAATTTGTCTACGCTGATACAACTTTGGGCACGCAGATGAAGGCGACCGGCGAAGTCATGAGCCTTGACCGAACTTTCGAGGGCGCGATTTTAAAAGCCGTGCGCAGTTTGGAAATTGGCGTGAATCGTCTGCACATGGAAAAGATGGACGATTGGGACGACGACAAAATTAAAAAGCGTCTGAGCCGCGTCGACGACGAAAGACTTTTCCTTATCGCCGAGGCTCTGCGCCGCAATATCGCCACGCCTGAAGAAATCGCCGACATCACAAAGATTGACCGCTGGTTTATCGACAAAATTAAAAATATCACGGATATGGAAGTTCGGCTTGCAAAGGGCGAACTCAACGCCAAAACTCTGCGCGAGGCAAAACTTATCGGGCTGGCTGATAAATCTATCTCCGAACTGACCGGCACGCACATCAACGAAATCCGCGACATGCGCAAGCAATTTAAAATTCTGCCCGTGTATAAAATGGTCGACACCTGCGCGGGCGAATTCGAGGCGGCGACGCCTTACTACTATTCGACTTATCACGGCGAAGTTGACGAGGTCGAAGTCAGCAACAACAGAAAAATTCTCGTGCTCGGCTCCGGTCCGATTAGAATTGGGCAGGGCGTCGAATTCGATTATTGCTCCGTGCACAGCGTTTGGGCACTGCGCGAGGCAGGTATCGAGGCGATTATCATCAACAACAACCCCGAAACCGTTTCGACGGACTTTGACATTTCCGATAAACTTTATTTCGAGCCGCTGACAACCGAGGACGTTTTAAATATCGTCGACAAGGAAAAACCCGACGGCGTCATCGTTCAATTCGGCGGACAGACTGCGATTAATCTTGCGGCGAGTTTGGCGGAGGCGGGCGTAAAAATTTTCGGCACGAGCGTTGACAATATCGACCGCGCAGAAGACCGCGAACGCTTCGACGAAATGCTCACCGAATTAAATATCCCGCGCCCGCGTGGTATCAGCGTGACTAATCTTGACGACGCGATAACCGGCGCGGCAAATATCGGCTATCCCGTCATGGTTCGTCCTAGCTACGTTTTGGGCGGCCGCGCTATGGAAATTGTCTACAACGAGGAAGAACTCCGCGATTACATGAGCCGCGCAGTCAAAGTCACGCCCGACCACCCCGTCCTTGTCGATAGATATATGCAGGGCACCGAGGTTGAAGTTGACGCAATCAGCGACGGCGTCGACGTGGTTATCCCTGGCATAATGGAGCACGTCGAGCGCGCGGGCGTTCACAGCGGAGACTCAATCGCCGTTTATCCGCCGCAAACTCTCCCGTCCAAAGTCATCTACACGATAACCGACTACACCAAACGCCTTGCACTTGCGCTGAACGTCAAAGGTTTGCTCAATATTCAATACGTCGTCGCGGACGGCAAAGTTTACGTCATCGAAGTCAATCCGCGTTCAAGCCGCACGGTTCCTTTCCTCAGCAAAGTTACCGATATTAAAATGGTCAACGTGGCGACGCGCGTGGCTCTCGGCGCAACGCTAAAGAGCATGGGCTATTATTCTGGTCTCGTCGAGCCGAAACCTTATGTCGCCGTCAAAGCTCCCGTGTTCTCCTTTGCTAAAATGCAGGACGTTGACATCTCCCTTGGTCCCGAAATGAAATCGACTGGCGAAGTCATGGGCATTGATTATCACTACGCCCGCGCACTTTACAAGGCGATAACCGGCGCGGGCATGAACATTCCCAAGCACGGTTGCATTTTGTTCACCGTCGCTGACAAGGACAAGGACGAAATGAAGCAACTCGCGCGTGCTTTCTCCGAACTGGGCTTTAAGCTCGTGGCTACCGAAGGCACCGCCAAAGCTCTGCAGTCAATCGGAATCGACGCGGAAATTGTCGGCAAAGTTCATCAGCGTAGCACCGATATTATCCAGATGATTAAGCTCGGAAAAATTCACATGGTCGTTAATACTCAAGCCCCCGGCAAACACATCGCCAAAGACGGATTCAGAATTCGCCGCGCGACCGTCGAGCTGGGCGTCCCCTGCCTGACAAGTCTTGACACCGCTTGGGAAGTCATGCGCGTTTTAACCTTCATGCGCGATAGGCGTCTCGTTTATTCGCTGGCGATTCAAGATTATGTCGGCGGCGGAGATGCCCTAGCATGAGCGACGAGGAAAGAATCATCAACAATCAGCTGTTTGAGTGGGACAGCGAAAAAGCCACGCTCAATCGTCAAAAGCATGGTATTACCTTCGAGACGGCGGCTTTAGTCTTTGCAGATGAGAATCGAATTGAACGTTATGATTCAGTTCATTCGGCTAATGAAGACCGTTATATAACAATCGGACGCGTCAAAGAGATTTTGTTTGTCGTTTATACTGAACGTTTAGACAAGACGCGATTAATTTCAGCGCGAAGAGCGACTGCTCAAGAAAGGAGAGATTATTATGCTGGTAACAAAAGTTATTGACCTTAACGCCCCGTTGACGCCCGAACAAATCGCCGAGCTGGATGCATTATCGAAAATGAGCGACGACGATATTGTTTTCGACGAAGACTGCCCGCCGCAAACTGAGGAGCAACTTAAATTATTTCGGCGCGTGAATCCTCGGCGCAAAGAAAAATCTGTCGGCTGAAAAAAAATTTTCCCTCCACGGCGGAGGGATTTTTTTACGGATTTTTGTTGAAGGTTTCGACGCGCAAACTTTTTCCGTCAGTTTTGAATTTAATCAAGCCGTTTTGGTCGGTGCGATAAATTTTCGTCGGGAGATTTTTCAGCCGTTCCAAAACTTCTGCGCGGGGGTGCCCGAAATTATTTCCGTAGCCGACGCAGATTACGGAGCGTTTCGGCTTGACGGCTCGCAAAAATTCTTCGCTGGAGGAAGTCGCGCTGCCGTGGTGCCCGACTTTTAAAACCGTGGCAGAAACATCGACGCCCGCCCGCAAAATTTGTTCCTCAATCTCCTTGACCAAATCGCCCGTGATTAGAAAAGTTACGTCGCCATAACGGACGCGGTAGACGTTGGAAATTTCGTTGCCGGTGCCGACATTGGGCGCGAAGAGAATTTCAACTTGCACGCCGTCGACAGAAAAAATTTCTCCCGCGTGACCGGCTCTCAGCGGCGGCAAATATTCTTCCGCAATACCGAACACCGCCGCATATTCCGATTTAGGCTCGCCCGCAGTGATAATCTCGCTGACGGGCAATTTTTTTATCACTGCGCCCGCGCCGCCCGCGTGATCTTCGTGAACATGCGTCAAAAAAATTTTGTCGACCGCGCGAATATTTTCGTGCTTGAGATACGGGACGACGACGCGCCCGCCCACGTCAAACATATGTTCGCGGACGCCGCCCGTGTCAAAAATTAAACATTTTCCGTGCGGAGTAATCACAACAGCGCAATCTCCCTGCCCCACGTCGACAAAACTCACTTCAACATCGCCCGCTTTGAAAAGATTTATCGCAAGCAAAATTATTATCATCAGCAAAATCGTCGGGCGTCGGAAAATCAGCGCGATATAGTAAAAAAATCCCGCCCACAATCCGAGCGTCGGCACCTGCACCGCGCTAAACGGCAAATTCGCAAAAACGCGATTTAATTCCGCGCCCGCCCCGAAGATTAAAGCCTCGCCCGCGAAAAAAATTCTCCCAGCTATCGGAATGACTGCCGCGATTATTCCTCCCAACAGCCCGCCGACAATTACGACCTCCAAAAGCGGCATGACGAACACATTTGCTAAGACCGAGCTAAGCGATATTTGATTGAAGTACCACACGATAACCGGCAAGCTGGCGATCTGCGCGGCGATTGTCATTGACGCTGGCTCCGCAAAAAATTTCGGCAAACGTTCCATTGCGTTGCGCAAGTCCTCCGATAAATACATTAGCCCCGCCGTCGCAGTGAAGCTCAACTGGAAACTCACGTCGAACAAAAGTAGCGGCTGATTGATTAACATTGCCAACGCGGTCAACGTCAAGAGCCGTGCGCCTTCCGCCTCCGAGTCGAGCGTTTTGGCGAAGAAAATTAAAATTCCCATCGTCGCTGAACGCAAAACTTGCGGCAAAAGCCCGCTCAATATCGCGTAGGTTCCGATTATGAAAAGTCCGACCGTGAAAGTCAGCCAGCGAGGAAATTTTAACAGCAAACACAGCCACGCCGTCGCCATTGCCAACATTGACATGTGCGATCCGCTCACCGACAGGATATGTACGATGCCCGTCGTTTGAAAATCTTCGACAAGTTCGGGATTCAGCCCCGCGTAGCCGCCGAATAGCATTGCAAAAATCGCTGCTGCGTCTTCCTGCGACATGACGCCCGCCATTGATTCGCGATAATGCTGACGAATTGCCGCGACGAGCCGTAAAAATTTCGTCCAAAGCCCGCCGTCGACCGCTTCAACTGCAACGCCCTGCTTGCCCGCCGACATTCGCGCCGTGATTCCATTGGCTTTCATGCGCGTCACGCCGTCTATTTGTCCGGGGTTGTTGTAGTTTGTCAAAAGTTTTAAGTTGCCTTGCGCGGAAATTTTATCGCCGATACGCGCCGCTGGGAGTTCGTCGACGTTTTTTTGGTAGTAAGTCAAAATTACTCCGCCCGACATTTTCCCTTGCACGTCGACGACGAAGCGCATTTGAATTAATCCGTTCGGCAAAGTTTTTATCTGCGGCTCTTCGCGCACGACGCCCGATATTTGAACTGATTGCCCCGCGAATTTGGAAACGTCATTGGGCGGCAAGTTGTCGACTGCT
>JAFPVP010000177.1 GCA_017412925.1 Selenomonadaceae bacterium | reverse complement strand
TACATTGTGTTCGTCTCGATAATGTTACTGTTCGGAACTTGAGCTTGAAATTTTTGCACCATGTCACGCGGCAAAATGTTCGGACCGTTTTTCTCGCCCGTGTGAAGTTTGATTGCAACCTTGCCGAAAATATTTTCGTTAATCATTTTGTAAAGCTTGATAAGATGTTCGGCGTCAATTTTTTTCGTGAAGTAAACTTTTGCCGCCGAGCCTTGATAATTTTCGCCCGTGACATTTTTGCTTCCGACGACGGGTGCTTGAATAGCCATAAAATTTTCCTCCTTATCCCCGCGCAGGGGTTTAGTCGGATAAATAATATTCCTTCGAGTTTACTCAAGTCAAGCCCTAACGACGCTGATTCTCTGTTGAATGTGATTGCCGCTCGCGATTTCGTCGACCATTGCCAACGCATAATCCGCATAACTTACGATACTTTCGCCCGCAGCGTTCAAAGTAAATTCTTCGCCAGCAAGGATATATTTGCCGGTGCGTTCGCCGTCAGCTTGAAAATCTGCCGCAGGACTCATAAACGTCCATTTAACGTCATTGCGCTTACGAAGTTCGTCAAGTTCATTTGCTTGAGCCTGCGCGGTCGGGAAATATTCTGCGGGGAAATCGGGTGTCTTGAAAAGTTGCGTTGTATGTTCCTTGTCGACGTAGAGACAGCCCGCGCCGCCAACGATTAAAAGTCTAACGTTCGTGCCGCTCAAAATGTCGCAAAGATGTTGGCTGGTCGTGGTGTGCAAAGGAAGAGTTTCAGGAGTCCATGCGCCGAACGCATCAACTACTGCGTCAAAATTTTTTAAGTCGTTCGCGTCGAGAGCAAGAATATCTTTGACGATAATTTTTTTCGCGCCGTCAATTTCCGTAGCCTTTCTGACAAAAGCTGTAACTTCAAAGCCACGAGCTGCCGCCTCCGCAACAATTTTTCTGCCTGCTTTACCTGCTGCTGCTACTACTGCAATTTTCATTTATAATCTCCTCCGAAAATTTTTTTCATCATGATAATTTTTTTTTGCTTAAAAAACAAGAAGGCACCTTTTTATAACTATTTGAGTTTTTGGGCGCGGTGAATTAAAATTTTATCGGAGGAGAGAAAAATGATAAGCAAAAAAGATTTGCCAGATTGTCCCGTAGCAACGACCTTAAGCTTGATAAATAGCAAGTGGAAAGTTTTTATTTTGCAAAGGCTGAAAGAGCGTTCATGGCGATACAACGAGTTGAAAAAATCTATCGAGGGAATAAGCCAAAAAGTTTTGACGGACAGCTTGCGCTCGTTGGAGTATGACGGGCTAATTCAGAGAAAAATTTTTAACGAAAAGCTACCTCATGTTGAGTATTCGCTGACAACATTGGGCGAGAAATTACAATCGGTACTCGACGCGCTTTACAATTTCGGCTTATATTACAAGAAACATGTTACCGCTTCATGATTTGTGCGCCGCGCCTGTCGAGGTCAAGAATCAGAGCCTTTGCGTTGACGCCGTGAAGTTTGAATTCTTCAACCATAGCGGAGGCGATTTTATTTTCCAGACCGCTTTTTAAAGTCGTAAAGGCGATTAAACATGAACCTGCGCCTGAAATCGCCGAGCCGAGTGCGCCCGCCGCTTTTGCCGCCGTGAAAACTTCGCTCATGCCAGGCACCAGTTTTTTTCTGTACGGCTGATGAATTGCATCGTCGAAGGCGAGCGGCAATAAATCTTCGCGACCTTCGACCAACGCCGAGATTAGCATTGACGCGCGGCTGATATTAAACACGGCGTCACGCATTGGAACATTTTTAGGCAAAACTTTCCGCGCCAGCCGCGTCGACAGCTCGAAATCGGGAACGGCGACGATTAATTTTAATTTGATTCGCGGCAAGAAGCTGAAGGTTTGAACTTCGCCGTTGTCCATGACGCTGACCGTGAAGCCGCCGAAGAGCGCGGGCGCGACGTTATCGGGGTGCCCTTCAATTTCCGTCGCGAGTTTTAAAAGTTCTTGACGATTGAGCGGCGAGCCGAGAATTTCATTAGCGGCAACCAGCCCGCCGACAATCGCCGTGGAAGAAGAGCCGAGTCCGCGCGAGACAGGCACGTTGTTTTTTGAGCGGATAATTGCGCCCTTGAATTCGTTAGCTCGCCCGACCTCCTGCAAAAGTCTTTTGACGGCTTGCCAAGCCAAATTTTTTTTGCCGCGCGGAATATTTTCGGAGCTTTCGCCCGTCGCCTCAACGATAACTTTACTGCCGCGCAGAAGCGTCAAATCCAAATAATTATAAATCGTCGTCGCCAAGCCTAAGCAATCAAAGCCGGGACCGCAGTTAGCGGAAGTGCCGGGCACTCGAACGCGGGCGCGATTTTTTTTGTTGTCCATTATTCCACCCTAATTACGTTGAAAATTTCGTCGACGACCGATAATGCCTTCAGAGCCGCTTGCGCCTCTAAAATATTTTTGTGCTTAACTTTGTGCGTGATGACGACAATCTCGACGTGGTCTTTAAGTTCCGCTCTCGTCTGCACGACGGATTTCAAGCTGACATCGACGTTGCCAAAAGTCGTGGCGATTTTTCCGAGGACGCCAGGTTTATCGTCGACGAGCAAGCGGATATAGTAGGAGGAAACAGTTTCCGCGACGGGGCAAATGTTGCGTTGATGATAGCAAGTGCAACCGAAACGTCCAGCCGCGCCGCGTCCGAGTCCGCGAGCAATTTCAATAATGTCGCTGACGACGGCGGAGGCAGTCGGTTTGCCCGCGCCAGGTCCGAAGAACATTGACTCTTCAATCGGGTAGCCGCGCACGAAAACCGCGTTCATGACGCCGCTGACCGCCGCGAGCGGATGAGTTGCGGGCAGGAGCACGGGATTAACTCGAACGTCGACGCCAAGCTCCGTGTCGCGACCGACCGCCAGCAACTTGACGACATAATTTAAATCTTTGGCGTAGGAAATATCTTCGGGCGTGATGTGCGTGATGCCCTCGACTGACACGTCCTCGAATTTCACGCGAGAATTGAACGCAATCGACGCAAGGATAGCGATTTTACGAGCGGCGTCCTTGCCTTCCACGTCAGCGGCGGGATTCGCTTCGGCGTAGCCGTGGGCTTGCGCTTCCTTTAAAACGGTTTCATAATCCGCGCCGAGTTCGCTCATCTTAGTCAGCATGTAATTTGTCGTGCCGTTGACGATTCCTAAAACTTCCGTGATTTTGTTGGCGGTGAGGGAACGTTTGAGCGGCATGATAATCGGAATTGCGCCGCCGACCGCCGCCTCGAATAGAAAATCGATTTTATTTGCGTCCGCCGCGTCGAAGAGTTCATGCCCGAATTGCGCGACGACATCTTTATTTGCGGTGACGACGTGTTTGCCGTGCGCCATTGCCTGCAGAATAAAATCTTTCGCGGGTTTGACGCCGCCCATCAGCTCGACGACGATTTTAATTTCGGGGTCGTTCAAAATTTCGTCGTAATTGTTCGTGGCGGGAAGTCCGCGCTCCTCAAGTGCGGGAATTTCACGCGGCAGGACGAGAATTTTTTTAATTTCAATGGCGGTGTTCGCCCGCTGAGTGATGATGTCGCGATTATTTTGCAAAACTTCAATGACGGAGCCGCCGATTGTGCCCGCGCCCAACAGTCCGATTTTTACAACGTTGTCCATAAAAATTTTTCATTCCTTCCGAATATAATTATCAATGGGATATTCTGCCGCCGAAAATTTTTTCCTGCAATGATATTGCCAACGTCACAGCGGAATGATTTTTATCAGCGCGGCGATAACGGCAAGCGTCAACAGCACATTGAAGATAAAAATTTTTTTGTCGCGTGGAGATTTATCGTCGACTTCGGGCGATTTAAAATTTTGTTCGCGAACGAGACCTGCGCCGAGCT
>JAFPVP010000176.1 GCA_017412925.1 Selenomonadaceae bacterium | reverse complement strand
GCGTAGGAGCAACGGACGTGACCCGCGCCGCATTTGCCAAAAGCCGTGCCAGGAACCAGCGCGACGTGTTCGGCTTGAATTAATTTTTCGGCAAAAGCCTCCGAACTTAAGCCACTCGACGTGATGTCAGGGAAAATATAAAACGCGCCGCGCGGCTCGAAGCTGTCCAAGCCCAAAGTTTTAAAGCCGTCGTAAATCAATCTGCGCCGCCTGTCGTAATCGGCGACCATTTTTTTCATATACTTTTCGCCGCGCTGGAGTGCCTCGATTGCGGCAATTTGCGCGGTTATCGGCGCACACAGAATCGTGTACTGATGAATTTTCGTCATCGCCGCGATAAAGTCGGGATTGCTAAGCGCGTAGCCAATTCGCCAGCCCGTCATCGCATACGCCTTGCTGAATCCGTTTAGCAAAATCGTCCGCTCGCGCATCTTCGGCAGCGCGGCAAAACATTCGTGAACGCCACCATAAGTCAAGTCGCCGTAAATTTCGTCGCTGATTACAATCAAATCGTGCACCTCGGCGAAGTCCGCGATCTTTAATAAATCGTCGCGCTCCATAATCGCGCCGGTCGGGTTGTTCGGGTAGCCGATTAAAATCGCCTTTGTCTTGTCCGTGACGAACGGCTCCAACTCTTCGGGCGTGATTCGGAATTCGTTTTCAATCTTAGCGGGCACGCTGACAGGAATTCCGTTCGCCATGAACGTGCAGGCTTGATAGGAGACGTAGCACGGCTCAGGGATTAAAATTTCGTCGCCGGGATTTAAAATCGCCCGCAACGCCAAATCCAAAGCCTCGCTCACGCCGACGGTAACCAAAATCTCCGTGTCAACGTCGTAGCTCACGTTAAACTTTTCAACATAGTGGCGAGCAATTTCCTCGCGCAACTTAATCATGCCGCGGTTAGCGGTGTAGCTCGTGTAGCCGCGCTCCAAACCGTAAACGCAACTTTCGCGAATAGACCACGGCGTCACAAAGTCCGGCTCGCCCACGCCCAAAGAAATTACGTCCGTCATTTTCGCCGCGATGTCAAAAAATTTTCTGATGCCGCTCGGCGCGACGCTCTTAACCGAATTCGACAGCTTATCTTGCCACGTCACGGCGAAACCACCAGCCTACGGTCGCGTTCGGTGTCTTCGATTATCACGCCGTCTTTTTTGTACGCCTTCAGCATGAAATGACTCCGCGTCTGCGTCACGCCCTCAATCGGTGCCAGCCGCGTCGCCACGAAATTTGCCACGTCTTTTAGGGATTTGCCCTCGATTATGACTAGCAGGTCGAAGTTGCCGCTCATAAGATAAACCGTGCGCACCTCGTCGAAACGATAAATTCGCTCGGCAATGGCGTCGAAGCCGACTTCGCGTTGGGGCGTCAAATTTATTTCAATTACCGCCGTGACATTATCGTCGCCGAATTTTTCCCAATTAATCAGTGCGCCGTAGGATAAAATAATTTTCTCCTTCTCCAGCACCGCGATTTCCTTTTCGATTTCGTACTCCGATTTTTGCAACATGGACGCCAGCTCGCCCGTCGTGAGCCGCGCGTTGTGCTCCAATAGCTCCAAAATTTCTTTCATGGCAAAAATAAACCTCCTTCTTCAAGCAACTGCGTTGAGTGTGTGACGGAATGAATGCGCGTTTAATTTTTATTTATAAGTATCGTAGCATATAAAAAATATATTGGCAACAGCGGCAGTTTGAACAACAAAAAAAGACGCGACCCACTTTGGAGCCGCGCCTTTTTATTTTAAGCCGCTAAATTATCTCTTCATGTTGACGAGCGTCTCAAGCATTTCGTCGGAAACGGTCGTCATCTTGGAATTGGCTTGGAAGCCGCGCTGCGTGATAATCATATCGGAAAATTCGTTTGCAAGGTCGACGTTCGACATTTCGAGGGCGGAGGCAATGACATTCAAGCCGAAGTCCGCGACGGTTTTGATGTTCGCCTGACCGGAGTTGTTCGATTCTTGATAAATCGTCGTGCCGACTTTTGTCAAGCCGCCCGTGTTGGTGAACTGCGCAATCGCCAGCTGAGCTTCGGAGCGAATTTTGCCGTTCGTGTAGGTGCCCGTGACAACGCCGTTGCCGTCAATCGCGAGGCTTTGGAGCGTGCCCGCCGCGTTGCCGTTACTTGTCGGGAAGGAAGTCGTGTTGTTGGCGTATTGGCTCAAGCCCGTGAGGTCTATGGTTGCCGTGTTGGGCGAAGCACCGTTGCCGTCGTAATAAGAGAACGCAATCGAGGGATCCGTTCCGCGACCGTTGCTGACGAATTGTCCTCTGCTGTCGAAGTAAAGGAAAGTAATATCGCCGTCGTTCATGGTACCCGCAGCGGTGGAGCCGTCGGATTCCGTTTGCGTGAAGGTGTTGTTAAAAGTTGTGGTGTCGTCGCCGTCCGTGAGAGCGGCGGGACCAAGTTCGCCCTTCTGCGGAACGATGTACATTCTCCAGCGATTTTCAAAGGTGACTTGAGCAAGAGTAGCGGTTCCTTCTTGCGTAGCACCGTTAGCGTCGAGATACTGGTAACTGTAGCTCGTGATATTGCCGTTGGCGTCTCTGTTTGCCGCGATTGTTTGAACGGTCGTGATTTCGTTGCCGGCATTGTCGTAAACTTTGGCGGTGGCAATGGCGGAGGCGTCAGCGTCATTATCAACAGTGGAGCCGTCTTTATCGATAAGCAAAGTGACTTCGTGCTTGCCGCCCTCCGAATCGTAAACCGTGGCGAGCGTCGTGACGGGAATGCTCTTGCCCACTTCGTAATAGCCGCTCGTTACGGTCTGCGTGCTACCGTCGCTGAGCGTGATTATCGCCGAAAGGACGTTATCTTCGTCGACGTTGACAGAATAAACGCCGGAGCTTTTGCTATCCGCGTTCGCCGTAATGTCCGTCGTGAAAGCCGAGCCTATAACGGGCGGATTAGTGACGCCCGAAGCTATGCCGACGATATTTCCCATCGAGTCTTTAAGTGTCACGTCGTAAACAGTGGAAGTTGCACCTTGGTCGTCCGTTGATGTTCTTGAGGTGTAGCTCGCAACCGTGAGATCGGTGACAGCGGCATCGGCGGCATATTCCGTCCTCCCGTAAGCTGTGCCGATTACATTGCCATTATATTTAATTTCCGTGGAGTAAAGGGGCGTCGTAACTTTGCTGGCGTCGCCGCCGAGCGCGGTCGTGTAGCTGATTTTCGTTATTGTCAAGGAAGAGGCATTGAGGTTGCCGCTGTAATTAATGGCAGTCGTTGCGGTTGCGTTCATGGTTTTGCCGACGGGGACAACGACATCCGTTGCCAAGCCGTTCGTATTTATGACTCCTTCGGACGAGGCATTCCAACCTTGCACACGGAGACCGCTACCGGGCATGACGTAATAACCTTGCTCGTCGAACATGAAGGCACCGTTGCGCGTGTAGT
Source organism: Selenomonadaceae bacterium (assembly GCA_017412925.1). GTDB lineage: Bacteria > Bacillota > Negativicutes > Selenomonadales > Selenomonadaceae > Quinella. Next base: position 950 of record JAFPVP010000176.1, on the reverse strand, counting down.
AGGATTGGTCGCCGTTCTTTAGGACGAACAGCCCGTTGCCCGCCAGCGCAAGGTCGGTATTTTTGCCGGTCTGTTGCGGCGAAGCGTCGGAAAAGATAAGGTCGATACTCTCAACGTCGACGCCGAGACCGATTTGGCGCGGGTTGATGCCGCCGAGGGCAGTCGTCGGAGCGGAAGCACCGCGTTGAACTTGCGAGAGCATATCGGAAAAAGTTGTACGGCTGGATTTAAAGCCGATTGTGTTAATGTTGGCTATGTTGTTGCCGATAACGTCCATGCGCGTCTGATGAACTTTTATGCCCGCAACACCGGAAAACAGGGAACGCATCATAATAATCACTTCTCCTTTTCTAATTCGGCTCGTTGCCGGAGGTCAGATGTTATTTGACTGTTCCTTGTCCTCTAAATTTTCCTAAGCGTCTGACCTGGTATTTTCAATTTTTTTGTCAAGCTCTTGCCTAACTTCGCTAACTATATCGGCACTTGACGCCGGCAACTTAAATAATTTTTTGCTAAGGAGATTATCCTGCCGTTAGAAAAGGCGGCTCCTGCGGCGTTGGGCAGCTAAGCGGCGGGCTTCGGCGGCTTGTCCGTGCGATTTGTCCATTTTATAAACGTAAGCCATAACCTCGGCTGGTTCGGGCACTTGACGCCGTAAATAATTTTTTGCTAAGGAGATTATCCTGCCGTTAAAAGAGGCGGCTCCTGCGGCGTTGAGCGGCGAGTCGGCGGGCTTCGGCGGCTTGTCCGTGCGATTTGTCCATCTTATAAACGTAAGCCATGACTTCGGCAATCGCCTTGTAAAGTTCGGGCGGTATCTCGCGGTCAATCTCAAGAGCCATGAGCATATTAACAAGCGTCTTGTCCTGATAAACGGGCACGGCGTTTTTCTGTGCAGTCTCCAAAATGTGTTCGGCGACATGCCCGCGCCCCTTTGCAATGACTTTCGG
>JAFPVP010000175.1 GCA_017412925.1 Selenomonadaceae bacterium | reverse complement strand
GGACGAGGGACGCTACCTTAAAGAGTGGCTGGATTATCATTTACTGGCGGGCGTCGAACATTTTTACCTTTACAACAACGACAGCTCCGACGATTACAAAGAGATTCTCGCGCCCTACGTCGAAAATAATTTGGTCACGCTAATTGAGTTTCCCGGCAAGACGATGCAATATCCCGCCTACAACGACGCGCTGAATAAATATCGTTTCGAGAGCCGCTACATGGCGTTTATTGATTTGGACGAATTCGTTTACCCGAAGACGTTGACGGGGGGGGAGGGGATTATTAATTTAGTCGATGAAATTTTATCGAACAATCCCAACGCGGCAGGCTTGGCTATTAATTGGCAACTTTTCGGCTCCAACGGGCACGAAAAAGCTGATTACTCGCGCGGAGTTTTGGAAAGATTTACGCGCCGTAATTCAAATTCGATTAATGCAATCTTTTTTGATGAAAAGGGAAATCGGTCAGGAACTGCGCACGTCAAAACTATTGCCAATCCGCGCTTTATTAAATCCATGCACAGTCCACACATAGCTACTTACTTTGATAAAAAATTTGCCGTTAATTCAAATGGGGAGCTTATGCAGACCTTCTATAACTATCCTGTCCTTTACGATAAAATCGTCGTCAATCACTACTGCATAAAAAGCCGTGAAGAATTCCTGCTTAAACAAAATAAGAGCCGCGCCGATAACGGTAAATATAGAAACTTAGATTATTTTTCTACGAATGACCGCAATGAGGTTTTCGACGATGGCATTTTAAAATATCGTGTTGAACGCGCAAAAAATTTTTCCTTCGAGAGCGACGAACAGAGAATTTCCCGCGTGATAAATTCTCTTGTAAAAGTCATGACATCAGATGAACTTTCTTTAGAGGCGGCGTTGACGTGCCGTGCTGTGGCGGAAAAGTTTAACGTGAAAATTTTAAATAATTCAGCGGAGGAAATTGCACTTGCTCGAATTTACCAAATTTTGAACACAGACAATATCTTGACCTATGCTGACTTGCAACTTTTTACTGAAGTTTTACCGGAAATTATCTCGCGCCCCTTTCCTTTGGCGAAAAAATTTCCCAGCGTCTTCTCGACAAGAATTTTGCCCGCCATGCTTGATAAAGAAAAAAATTCCCTAGCGTGGAGTGAATATAGAAATCTTCAAACCTTGCAACGATTACTCGATTTGATTCAATAGAAACGGAGATGATACGATGATTGACAAGAAAAATGTTTTGCACAACTCGCAGAACATCTACTACCGCTCGACGGTCGGGGCGGCAGAAGCCGGCTCAAGTATGCGGCTCGGCATCACGATTAAAACTGACGCCGCGATTAAGCAAGTGCTCCTGCACACGTGGGAAGAAGGTGCCGGAGAAAAGTGGTCGAACCTTGCCACGCGCGACGACGAAAAGTCTGAAGAAAAATTTTACTCGCTCGTCACGAAAATGCCCGACAAAGGCGGTCTCCTCTGGTATTACTTTATAATCGTCACCGGCGGCAGGACTTACTACTACGGCAACAACCCCGAAATGCTCGGCGGCGTCGGCGAACTCTACGATCACATTCCGCCCGCCTTCCAAATCACCGTCTATCAAAAGGGCGCGAAGACTCCCGATTGGTTTAAGCACGCCGTCATGTATCAGATTTTCCCCGACAGATTTTATCGCGACGGCAACGAAATTATCCCCAAGGAAGGCGCAGTTTATCATGCGTGCTGGAGCGACGACCCCGTTTATTTCAAAGACACCGACCGCGACGAAATTCTCGCTTACGATTTTTTTGGCGGAAATCTGCGCGGCGTCGAAAAAAAATTGGACTACCTCAAGGAGCTTGGAATCAGCGCGATTTATTTTAATCCCGTCTTTGAATCGGAGAGCAATCACCACTACGACACGGGCGACTATCACAAGATTGACCCGATACTTGGCACGAACGAAGACTTTAAACATTTAATCGACGCGGCGGCGGCTAAGGGCATTAAAATTATAATCGACGGCGTCTTCAGCCACACCGGCTCCAATAGCATTTACTTCAACCGCAAAGGCAAATACGATTCCGTTGGCGCGTTTCAATCCAAAGATTCGCCCTACTACGATTGGTACGACTTCAGAAATTATCCGACCGACTATGACAGCTGGTGGAATTTCCCGACGCTACCCAATGTCCGCGAGACCACGCCCAGCTACATGGATTTTATTATCCGCGACAAGAACAGCGTCCTCAAGCATTGGATGCGCGAAGGTATCAGCGGCTGGCGGCTCGACGTGATTGACGAATTGCCCGCCGAGTTCAGCAGATTATTCTTTGCCGAGCTGAAAAAAATTAATCCCGAAGCCGTCATGATTGGCGAAGTTTGGGAAGACGCCTCGAACAAAATTGCTTACGGCGTCCAGCGGCAATATCTTTGCGGCTACGAAATGGACTCGGCGATGAATTATCCGTTGCGCGCGCACATTTTCGATTTTATTTTGGGGCAGATTGACGGCGAACTTTGTATGCGGCGCATGGAAAGTCTGCGCGAAAATTATCCCAAAGAAAATTTCTACGCGATGATGAATTTAATCGCCAGCCATGATATTATGCGCCCCGTCACGATTTTTGGCGAGGCTCCCTACTACGACCAAATGCCCGTCTATGAACAGTCGAATTTCAGATTAGACGAGGCGGCGGAGAAATTGGGCAAGGCGCGGCTCAAAATGGCGGCTCTTTGGCAGATGACTTATCCGGGCGTGCCGTGCATTTACTACGGCGACGAAATCGGCATGCAGGGC
>JAFPVP010000018.1 GCA_017412925.1 Selenomonadaceae bacterium | reverse complement strand
TAGCTTGGATATACAATCGGAAACACTGCCGCAAGAATCGGAGCAAAGTTCAATCGCCGCGACGCTGGAAAAAATTTTGGAGTTGCAGGAAAAAAATTCTCGGCAACTGGTGCAATCCTTGCGCGAGAACGTGAACTTCCAAAATCAGGTGCGGCAAGGCATGCAACGCGAGCTTGAAACTTTAAAAGAACAACAGCGCGGCGAGCAATTCACGCCGATATTAAAGGCGGTGGCGGCAGTCTGCGTTGAGTATAGAAAACTTTTGACGGACGAATCAGTTTCGCGACGGACGCGGCGCACATTAAAATTGATGTTCGACGAGCTGGAAGATATTTTATCGGAGTATGACGCGGAAGTTTTCACGTCGCCAATCGGCGAAGCGCGTCGCCCGCTCTTAACAAAAATCGTCAACACCGTCGCGACCGCCAATAAAAATTTGCACAACACCATAGCCAAAAGCCGACGCCCCGGCGTCATGCGCAACGGGCGCACGCTTTACCGCGAATTCGTCGACGTTTATGTTTACGACGCGAACGCGGGCGGCAAAAAATCCGAAGCTGTACGCACTGAGTAAAGGAGACAAAATTTTATGAGCACATACGGTATCGACCTCGGTACAACTTATTCATGCATAGCGCATTTGGACTCGAACGGCAACCCTGAAGTGATTCGCAACAACGAAGACGATTCAAACACCGTTGCCAGCGTGGTTTTTTTTGAGAACGAAAACAACGTCGTCGTCGGGCAGGCGGCAAAGGAAAATGTGGAGACGGACGGCGAGCGCGTCGTGCAGTTCGTCAAGCGGGAAATCGGCAAGCCTGAATCCCGAACCTACGAATTCGACGGCAAAACTTATACGCCCGTGGAAATTAGCGCGCTGATTCTGACGCGGCTGAAAAATTTAGTCGAGGCGCAGGGCGGTACGATTGAGGACGTGGTTATAACAGTGCCCGCATACTTTGGACTGGAGGAACGCTCTGCAACCCGTCAAGCCGGCGAACTCGCTGGGCTACACGTGTTGAGTTTGATTAACGAACCGACGGCGGCGGCTTTGAGCTATTGCGCCCGTCAATTTCAAGAAGACCGCACGATTTTAGTTTACGATTTGGGCGGCGGAACGTTCGACGTGACTGTTTTAAAAATGTCAATGACGCAAAATGATTCGGGGCGCGACGTTCAAAAAATAACCGTGCTTGCCACCGACGGCGACGACGTACTCGGCGGCAAAGATTGGGACGATAAACTTTACAATCACATTCTGCACGCCTGCTGCGACGAAAACGGCTTGACGCCCGAAGAAATCGAAGCGGAGACGCGCCAAGATATTCGCTCCAAAGTCGAGGAGGCGAAACGCAAACTCAGCAAGAAGCAATCCGCCAAAGTTCGTATCGACGTGAATGGCTCGCGCACAGAAATTACTGTCAAGCGCGCGGATTTCGAGCAGATGACCTCTGACCTTGTTGCAAAGACGATGAATTTTGTTGACGCCATACTTGACAAGGTGCCCGCCGCCGAAATTGACACGGTACTTTTGGTCGGCGGCTCCACTTACATGCCGATGATTATAAACGCTGTCGAAGGCAAATTCCCTGGCAAAGTTCAGCAGCACGACCCCGACCAAGCCGTCGCAAAAGGTGCCGCGATTTACGCCAGCATGTTGGTTGAGGAAGTTGGCTCGCCCGCCGCGCAGGATTCGCAAACTTCGGAAGGCGAAACTCCCCACGCCGAACAGCTCACATCAAAGTTTACCGTCGAGGATCAAACGCCGCGCTCATTTGGTCCGGGCGTCGTCGACATGAACGGCGCAAAGCACAAATATGTTTTGGAGAATTTTATAAAAATCGGCGAGAAAATGCCGGCGGTCTTCACGAAAACTTACTACCCGCTTGAAGACAATCAAGAACTCGTCCGCCTGCGCGCCTTTGAAAATATTTCCACTGACGACACGTTGATTCCCTGCGTCGACGAGGACGGCAACCCGCAAGCCACCGACCCCGCCTACAAAGTCAAACTTTTGGGCGAGCTTATCGTCAACTTGCCGCCAAACACCAGCCGCGACACGCCGATTAAAGTCACGTTCAAAGTTGATGCGTCGGGCGTGCACGTCGAAGCGGTCAATACAAAGACCGACGAGATTTTTGAAACTTTCCTGCGCACCGAAAGCGACATTGACGTTGAGCGCAGTGCCGTCCACCAGTTGCGCATTTCCTCCGACTAACTCTGCGGCGGCGTTTCTGAAAAAATTTTGACCGCTTGAATGATTTCAATCATTGTATAGCGGTCTTTTTTGTGCTATAGTGCAGGAATTCGGAGGTGGAAAAATTTTTTATGGCGATTTTGAAACTGAAACCTGCTTGTAAAGATTATCTTTGGGGCGGACGGCGGCTCATTGAAGAATTCGGCGTCGCGTGCGATAAAAAAATTTTGGCGGAGGCGTGGGTTCTGTCTGCTCACAAAGACGGCGCGTCGACCATTGACGGCGGCGAAACTTTTGCAGAATATCTCGAACGTCACGGCGCGAAAATTTTGGGCACTTCTTGCCGCCGCTTCCGCGATTTCCCGATTCTAATAAAATTCATCGACGCCCGCGAAAATCTTTCCGTGCAAGTGCACCCGCCCGACGATTACGCGCTGGCTCACGAAAACCAGCTCGGCAAAAACGAAATGTGGTACATTCTCGACGCCGACGAAAATTCTGTTCTCTACTGCGGCTTCAAGAAAAAAATTTCCCGCGAAGAATTCGTTGCCCACGTTAAAAATAATTCCCTTGTTGAAGTCCTAAACGCGATACCTGCGCGGCGCGGCGACGTGATTTTTATTCCCGCCGGAACAATTCACGCGGTCGGCAAGGGTATTTTGTTTGCCGAAATTCAGCAGAATTCAAACGTCAGCTATCGAATTTACGACTACGGCAGAAATCGCCCGCTCCACCTAGAAAAAGCCCTCGACGTGACGAATTTAAATCCTGTCAATGTTCGCGGCGAAAATTATCCGCACCTTGCCGCCTGCGATTATTTTGCTGTGGATAAGCTCACGCTCGACGGAAAAATTTTATCGGAGGGGTGCGGCACCGTCAACGAAAAAACTTTTTTGAGCGTGTTGATTTTGGACGGCGCAGGGAAAATTTCTTGCGGCGCAGAGGAATTTTTTTATAGCAAAGGCGATTCGTTCTTTTTGACGGCGGGCGCGGGCGAGTGGAAAATTAGCGGCAGTTGCGACGCCCTCTTGACTACGGTACCCGACGATGAGAAAAAATTTTAACATCTATCAACTGGTCGGTCACCTGTCAACTTTTTTTGACAGAATGATGACCGCCGCAGATTTACCTGCGCGGCTGGCATTGAAACTTTTTTGGGGTCTGAACGTCGACGCCTATCAAAAATTTTTAACGCAAGCCTTCGCGGGTATTCCCAAAAATTTCAGCGGACGACTGCTTGAAGTTCCCGTAGGCACGGGCGTTTTGTCGTTGCCCGTTTATCGCGAACTCGACGGCGCGGATATTTTCTGCCTGGATTATTCAAATAAAATGCTCGACGCCGCCAAAGAACGCGCCGACCAAATGAATCTGCGCGGCGTGAAATTTCTTCAAGGCGACGTGGCGGATTTGCCGTTCGCAGATAATTTTTTCGACGTAGTTTTATCGGTCAACGGCTTCCACGTCTTCCCCGATAAAATTTCAGCTTGGGCGGAAACTTATCGCGTGTTGAGGCGCGGCGGAATTTTTTGCGGGTGCATGTACGTCAAGGGCGAGAATCGGCGGACGGATATTTTCGTCAATCAATTCTGCGACAGGCAAGGATTTTTTTCGCCGCCGCACGAGACGCTTGACAGTTTACAAAAACTTTTGAGCGACCGCTACACCCGCGCCGAAATCACGAACGTCGAATCTTTTGCGGGCTTCGTCTGCATTAAATGAAAGGTGACAATGAACAAATTTTACAGTCTTATCGGCTTGATTCGCGACATCATCGCCAATCGAAAACTTTTGTGGCAAATGACAAAGCGCGACTTCCGCCAACGTTATCTCGGCTCATATTTGGGCATTTTGTGGGCGTTTATTCAGCCGTCCATCACGGTTTTAATTTTCTGGTTCGTCTTCCAAGTCGGCTTCAAATCCATGCCCGTGAACAATTTCCCGTTTATCCTGTGGCTGGTTTGCGGAATGTTCCCGTGGTTTTTTTTGAGCGAGAGCATTTTGAGCGCGACGAATTCGGTTATCGAAAGTTCGTTCCTGGTGAAAAAAATCGTCTTCCGCGTGGAGCTGTTGCCGATTGTGAAAATTATTTCCGCGCTGGTCGTGCACATTTTTTTTGTCGGCGTGCTGTTCGTCATGTTCGCGATTTACGGCTACCCGCCCACAATTTATAACCTGCAGATAATTTATTATTTCTTCGCGATGATTTGCCTGTCGTTGGGCTTGAGTTGGCTGACGAGTTCGCTGACGGTTTTTATGCGCGACGTGGGGCAGTTGGTCGCGATGATTCTGCAATTCGGTTTTTGGGGCACGCCGATTTTCTGGAATTTAAAAATGCTCCCCGAACAGTTCCAATTTATTTTGAAGTTGAATCCCGCCTATTACGTCGTGGAAGGCTACCGGCAGAGTTTCATTTATCGCGAATGGTTTTGGGAGCATTTGTATTTGACGGCTTATTATTGGGCGTTGACGGCGGCGGTTATGCTTATCGGCGCGTGGTGCTTTAAAAAACTCCGCCCGCATTTTGCAGACGTGCTTTAAGCATTTCGTGATAGTTAGGAACGTCTTCCAATTCGATATATTCTTCCGCGTCGATATAAAAACAAAATAAATTCTCGGCGTTGGTGAGTATGCAATAGGCGCAACCGAGCTTTTCCGCGTAGTCGAAGGTTTCGTTAAACGCCGCCTCGTTCAGCGGAGTTTCAATCGCCTTGCACTCGACGACGGCAAGCGGGCGCGAAATATTTTCTGCCGCGTCGAAGCGTTCGATAACGATGTCTGCGCGGTGTCGAAAATTCAGCCCGTAGTAGGAAAGTTTTTCGCCGATACGAATCATTTTCTGCGGCACGCCGAGCTCCTGAATCAGATACGGCACGACACGTTGACGGACAGTTTCGCGCGGCGTAACGAGCACATATTTTTTCCGGACGGGGTCAAAATACGCGGGCTGTCCCTCAATACGATAGATGTGCGGCGGCAAGAAATTTTTCAGCATGTTATCAATCCTTCCTGACGAATGCGGGCGACGTGGCGAAATCACTTTGCGGCGGGCGCGGCGGCTCAAATAAAATTCCGCGCAAATCCGTCGCCAGCACGTCGTACAATAAAATTTTTTGATACGGTTCCAAAAGTCGGCGGCGTTCGTGAATGTCGCGGCGATTTAAATGTTTCGTGAGCTTCGTGACGATTGGCACGGAGATTTTTTTTATTAATGCCCGTCCGCGCTCGTTGAATGCCAAAACTTTTATGCAGGTCGCCGCGTCCAGTTCGGCAATTTTTTCCGCCGTCACGTCAAGCAAAAAATACAACAGCAATCGGCGGATTCGGCTCGCGGTGTAGCGTCGCCCGATTAAAATTTTTATCAGCTCCGAGAAATTTTTTGCCGTCGCCGCGTTTAAAATTCGGAACTCCAGCCCCTCCGTCATGCCGTAAATTTTTTTCAGCTCATCTGCGCGGGCAGTTAAAAGTTTCGTCATCAGCGGGCGGAACAAAAATTTTTCGTCTGGAAATTTTTCTGTGCGCAGAGCCTGCAAAGTTTCGGTTGAGACCTGCGCGGCTATTTTTTCCCACGGCGGAGAATTTTCGTAGAGAGCTGCCCGAATTGCTGACGCGCTAGAAAATTCTTCCCGCAAAGTCAAATCGTCGTAAGCCGCGCCGCGTCGTTCAATCAGCAACGGCGAAATTTTTTCGGGCAGGGCGCGCAGATATTCTATCGCCAAAATCGTGTTCGGTTGCCGCAAAATTTTTTCGTCGAGACCCGTGACGCGCGATAAAATTTTCGTGACTGCTGCCGCGTATGAAATTCCTGCCGACATTAGCCGCCGCAATTCCTCCGCAAAAGTTTTTTCCGCGAACGCCGCCGCCGCTAATTTTAAATGCTCAACGTCCGTGAACTCCGCGCCGAATGCCAGCACGTCGACCACGCCCAAACTTTCCAGCAACTGAATTCCGCCGCGTGCAAAATCTTGCGCACTGCGCACCGCCTTGACGAACGGCAATTCCAATACCAAATCCACGCCGCCCAAAACTGCCAGCCGCGCCCGCGTAAATTTGTCGAGGATTGTCGGCTCGCCCCGTTGCGTGAAATTTCCGCTCATCACCGCGACTATTTCCCCGCCGTAAATTTTTTTTATCTGCGCAATTTGATGCGCGTGCCCCGCGTGAAACGGATTGTACTCCGCGATTATCCCGACCGCCAATTTTCCCACCTCTAATTTCATTTTAAATTCTTGCAACAAATTTTCAAATGGTGTATACTTCGCGGCAGATGATAAATTTCTGAAATTAATCTGTACGAGGTGATATAATTTGAACTTTTTCAAGGCAAAAAATTTTATCGCGGCGGTTGCGCTCGGAGCTTTTGCGCTCTCCATGCCCGTGACCGTCGACGCCAGAATTCACGACCCGAAAGTTGAAACTAAATCCGTCGAACGTAAACTTCCCACGTTGCGCGAGCGTGTCGCCGAAACCATGAGCAAATTTAAACCGTCGCCCGAAGAAAAAATTTTCGACGCCTTCGACAGCCAAGAAAATTTTTCCGTCCCGACGACCGTCTCCTCCGCCGACACGTCGATTATCGGCACGCCTATCGCCACTCAACAGCAATGCGTTAAATATCTCCTGCGCAACAATCCCAATCCGAATTTGAAAGTTTCCGCTGAAGAAATCGTCGCTTACTACTACGAGGAAGGCGCACGCGAAGGCATTCGTCCTGACGTGGCTTTTGCGCAAGCTCTCAAGGAGACCGGCTTTTTCCGCTACGGCGGCGATGTTATCCCCGAACAAAATAATTATTGCGGACTCGGCACGACCGGCGGCGGTGTCAAGGGCGAATTTTTTGCGACGCCCCAACTCGGAGTTCGCGCTCACATTCAGCACTTATTAGCTTATTCTTCTACGCGCCGCCCCACAATGCCCGTCGTCGACCCGCGCTACGGTATCGTTCGCCAAGCTTACGGCTCGCGGACTTTGGGCAAGTGGCAGGATTTGAACGGGCGTTGGGCTGTCCCCGGCAGATTTTACGGGCAAGAAATTTTGTCCATGTTCCGCGATATTTTGATTCAATGATTGAGGTTTCGCCATGAAAAATTTAAATTGGGCGGTGCTCGGAGTCGGCGTCATTGCTAACGAAATGGCGCAGGCTCTCCATAAGCACGGCAGAAATCTTTACGGCGTCGCCAATCGCACGCACGAAAAAGCCGTTGCCTTCGCCGAAAAATATTCCGTCGAAAAAGTTTACGATTCAATCGACGAAATTTTTTCCGACAAAAATGTTGACGTGATTTATTTGACAACGCCGCACAATACGCATTATCCTTTCATGAAACGCGCCCTCGACAACGGAAAACATTTGCTCGTTGAAAAATCTATCACGCTCAACAGCCGCGAACTCAACGAAATGATTTCCCTCGCGGCTGAAAAAAATCTGGTGCTCGCTGAAGCTATGACGATTTGGCACATGCCGCTTTATAAAAATCTTTGGCGCAAAATCGAACGCGGCGACTTCGGCAAGGTGCAAATCATCACGGCGAATTTCGGCTCGTTCAAAGAATACAACATGAGCAACCGATTTTTCAACATGAATTTGGCGGGCGGTGCGCTCCTCGATATTGGCGTTTACGCGCTGTCGATTGTGCGTTCGTTCATGGCGGAGAAGCCGACGGAAATTTTAAGTCAGTGGCAGCCTTCGCCGACCGGCTCCGACGAAATGTCGACGATTCTCTTAAAAAATTCTCACGGGCAGTTGGCGACGATCGCGCTGTCAATGCACTCCAAACAGCCAAAACGCGCCGTCATCAGTTGCGAACGCGGCTACATCGAAATTTTGGAATATCCCCGCGCAGAGAAAGCTTTTTTCGTGGACGCGGCGACTGGCGACGTAAAAGAAATTTTCGCGGGCGAACAGACTGACGCGCTCTTTTACGAAATGAACGACATGGAACAAGCAATTCTAAGCGGCGACGCCTCGGCAATGAAATTAAATTTTTCCAAAGACGTTATGGATATTATGACCGCGCTGAGAAAAAATTGGAATCTGAAATATCCCGACGAGGTTTGGTAAATTGTCAGATTCGGCTTTTAATAAGGAGGAACAATGAAAACAGTAATTATCACAGGCGGCACAACCGGAATCGGTAAAGCAACTGCCATAAAGTTTGCCGAAAACGGCTATAATGTTGTTGTTACCAGTCGTGATTCAAGAAAAGAAACTGCCCTGCGAAATGAATTTAAGAATAAAGGCTTGGAAGTAGATTTCAAAGTACTCGATGTCAGGGACGAAGAACAAGTCCGAGACGTAATAAAAGGAACGGTCGCCAAGTACGGGAAATTGGATGTCATGGTCAATAACTCAGGTATTTCATTGGGCAATGCTGTGTTGGCGGAGACAAAGTCTGATGATTTGAGACAAATGCTTGATACAAATGTGATGGGCGTTTATTACGGAATGAAATATGCGATAAAAGAAATGCTCAAAACAAACGGCGGCTCGATTGTGAATTTAGCCTCCATTGCGGGACTCAACGGCTTGTATGCGACTGCGCAGTATTGTGCTACGAAACATGCTGTCGTAGGTCTGACCAAAGGTGCCGCCATTGATTATGCACGGCAGGGAATACGCATAAATGCAGTGGCACCGGGAGCAATCAAGACGGATATTCTTCAAAATGCTATCGACGCAGGAACTTACGACGTGTCAGGCATTGAAGCGATTCATCCCATGAACAGGCTCGGCAAGGTAGAAGACATCGCCAACGGAATATTTTTCCTTGCCTCCGAAGAAAACGAGTTCATCACCGGAACTGTCTTAACTATCGACGGCGGATATAATGCCAGATGATAAGGCAGTGTCAACGGAATATTTTTCCTTAAGGATTTGAAATATTTATGGCTGAAAATAAAATGCAACGCGGTTTGAAAAATCGCCATTTGCAAATGATTGCGCTGGGCACGGCGGTCGGCACGGGTTTATTCTACGGCTCGACTGCCACAATCGCCATGGCAGGTCCCTCCGTCTCGCTGAGCTATTTGATCGGCGGGATAATTATTTTTCTTATCGTGCGCATGCTCGGCGAGATGAGCGTTGAAGAGCCGGTTAGCGGTTCGTTCAGCCACTACGCCGCGAAGTATTGGGGCGAATTCCCCGGCTTCCTCGCGGGCTGGAATTATTGGTTTCTTTATATCCTCGTCAGCATGGCGGAACTTTCTGCCGTCTCGATTTATCTGGGCTATTGGTTCCCCGACTTGCCCAAATGGATTGGCGTGCTCGCCTGCTTGATTATCATCACGGCGATTAATCTCGTCACGGTCAGCGCGTACGGCGAAATTGAATTTTGGATGGCGGGCATTAAAATCAGCGCGATTATCGGAATGATTCTGCTCGGCTCTTATTCCATTGCCGTAGACCCGAATCCTTTCCCGATGAATTTTCATCATCTGTGGAGTCACGGCGGATTTTTCCCGAACGGCGCGGAAGGTATGATCATGTCGCTTGCGCCCGTGCTGTTCAGTTTCGGCGGCATTGAGTTAATCGGAATCACGGCGGGCGAGGCTGAAAATCCCGATAAAACTATTCCCCGCGCGATTAATCAAGTTATCTACCGCATTTTGATTTTCTACGTCGGCACGATGATTGTTTTAATGACGCTGTGGCCGTGGAATGAAGTCGGCAAGGAGGCAAGTCCTTTTGTTCAAATTTTTGAGGGCGCGGGCTTCGCTACTGCCGCGAACATTTTAAATTTCGTGGTGCTGACGGCGGCGGTTAGCGTCTACAACTCGGCGATTTATTCCAATTCGCGAATGCTTTACGGCTTGGCGAAGAGCAACAACGCTCCGAAATTTTTTGAAAAACTTTCAGAGCGCGGCGTCCCCGTCAACGGCATTTTAGTTTCGTCAGGGATAACGCTTCTTGCGGCGGTGCTGAATTATCTTTTGCCCGACGAAGTTTTTATGTACATGATGGCAATCGTCACGGGCGCGGTCGTCATAAGCTGGGGCTTGATTGTCTTGACGCATTTAAAATTCCGTGAACACTGCAAGGCGTCGGGCGTCGTCCCGAAATTCAAATCGCTCTTCTATCCGTTCGCGGAATATTTGTGCTTGGCGTTCCTTGCGGGCATTTTAATAATTATGGCGATGATGGACGAGATGCGACCGGCAGTTATCGTCATGCCGATTTGGATTTTGGCAATTTGGATTTTCTATCGCTCCAAGAAAAAATAATCACTCTGAACAGAAAATTTTCCCGTCACAGCGGCGGGAAAATTTTTTTTTGCAAAGGTCTTGACAACGGGGCATTGGGGGGGGAGATAATGAATGGGAAAGTTTAACTTTTTGGAAAGGAGAATGCAAAATGGCTTCCGGTAAAACTATCAACAACAAGACAACTCCTTATGCCTACTTGTACGGCACGCTTTACGCCGACAAAATTTCCAATTCAAGCAAAGGCGTTTCCTCCACCATTAGCGGAAGTTCGGGCAACGACACAATCACAAATTACGCTTCAAAAACCAAAATCGACGGCGGCTCCGGCAACGATAAAATTTCCAATTATGCTTCAAACGTTTCAATCAACGGCGGCGCGGGTAACGATAAGATTGAAAGCAACGGTAGCTCGGTTACAATCATGGGCGGTGCGGGCAATGACACCATTTCATTGACGGGCGGAAGTAGACGTTTGCTACAATACGCCGCTTATAGCAACGTAACCGACGCTTGGAAACACGGCAACGATAAAATTTACGGATTCGCCTCGACGGACACGCTAAGCATTGAAGGCGGCACCTATACCAGCCAAACCAGCGGCTCCGATGTTATCATCACTACCAGCGGTGGCAAGATTACTATCGTCGGCGGTAAGGGCAAAACTCTCAACATTAAAGGAACGAACGCTTCAACTTCAACCAAAGCGACAACCACGACTTCAAGCACGGGTAAAAATATTCAGAACAACACTCCATACAAAACAGTGAGCGGCACAAGCTACGCTGATAAAATTACTAATAATTATGCTGCACATGATGTGACAATCACGACAGGCGCAGGCAATGATACCGTCAGCAACTCGGGCAAATATTGCAAAATTGACACCGGCGCGGGCAACGATTCTATCTATAGTAACAACGACTACTGCACGATTAATGCAGGTGCGGGCAATGATACCGTCTCGCTCTATAGCTTCGCGATTAAAAACGTGATTCAATACGCCAGCGGCGACGGCAATGACAAAATTTATAATATCGGCTCGAAAGACACGCTAAGCATTACGGGCGGCACTTATACGCGCTCGACGGTCGGCTCCGATGTTGTTCTCACTGTCGGCAGCGGAAAAATTACAATCGTCGGCGGCAAGGGCAACACTCTCAACATTAAAGGTACCCAAGCTTCAACCACAACTTCAAGCAAGGGCGCATCTTACACTAACAAGAACTCCAACAAAAAAATAACCGGCACGAGCGGCGCGGATACCCTTTACAATTACGGCGGCAACGTGTCGATGAACGGCGGCGCGGATAACGATTACCTTGTTTCCTTTTCTGACGGCTCGAAGGTTACACTTATCGGCGGCGCAGGTAATGACAAGTTAGAAAGTTGGAGTGCTCGTACTAAATTCGACGGCGGCGACGGCGCAGATTCCATTTATGCAGGCTCAAGCGCGAATTATTCGACGATTCTCGGCGGCGCGGGCAATGACAGCGTCACCAACTACGGAAGCTACAACTCAATCCTCGGCGGCGCAGGGAACGACACTATCGGGAACACGAGCCTTGGAAAATATTCGACACTCAACGGCGGAGACGGCAACGACGTTTTAAAAGCCGGCGGTGCGAGCTACGATACTTTAATTGGCGGCAAGGGCAATGATACGCTCTGGGGCAGTAGCGGCGACGATACTTTTATCTACGGCTCCGGCGACGGCAACGACACTATCTACGGATTCGGGAGTGATGATTTGCTCCAAATTACCGGCACGTTCTCGGCGTCGTATAATAAAACAAGCGGCGATGTCTTCTTCAAGGTCGGCTCGAATACGATAACTTTGAAAAATTCCACGACCACGACTTTTCACGTGAATAATAAAACTTACAGGATAAAATGAACGTCAGCAAGTTGAATTAAGCTTGCTTGCCATGATTCCTTAGATTCGCTACAATAAGCAAATCTAGGGAATTTTTTTTAGGTGGAGGAAATTATGAGCTACTTTTTAAAACGAATGGAAAATAATCTTTGGCATGGGAAATTTTCGACGTTCCCCGAAGATTTGATTGTGCACGCAGTCTCGACGCGGCTCGGTGGAGTTAGCAAGCCGCCCTTCGACAGTTTGAATTTGGCGTTGCATGTTGGTGACGAGCCCGCTGATGTTCTTGTCAATCGGAAAAAATTTATTCAATCGCTGGGCTTTGGTGTAGCCGATATTGTCACGCCCAACCAAGTGCACGGCGATAAAATTTTCCGCGTCGACGAAAATTATCGCGGCTGTGGCTGTGCAAATTATGCCGACTCGATACCCGAAACCGACGCGCTGATAACTGACACGCCCGGCTTGCCGCTGATGTTGTGTTTTGCCGACTGCGTGCCGATTTTTTTTGTCGACGTGGACAATCGCGCAATCGGGCTGGCGCACGGTGGCTGGAAGGGCACGCTCCAAAAAATCGCCGCGAAAACTTTGCTCAAGATGAATTCCGAGTTCGGCACTCAAATTAAAAATTGTCTGATTGGAATTGCGCCGTCAATCGGGGCGTGCTGCTATGAAGTTGGCGGAGCTGTCATCGACAAATGCAAGGCGGCGTTCCCGAATAATCACGGCGAGCTTTTGATTGAACGCGACGGGAAAATTTTTTTGGATTTGTGGCGGGCGAACGTCCTCCAACTTTTGGAGATTGGCGTGCCCGAAAAAAATATCGACGTGGCGGGCGAGTGCACTTGTTGCAAGAGCGATTGGTATTTTTCCTACCGAGCCGCGCAGAAAAAAAATCGCGACCGCATCGGACGAATCGCCGCCGCTATCGCGCTTAGATAAAGCTAGTAAATTATTTAGGCAGAATAGTCAGCGCGTCGCCGACAAGTCGTTCTCTGCCGTCGCTGGGCTTGTTTACCAAACTGCCTTTAAAAAATAATTCCGTGGAGCCGCCGCCGTCCAAGTTAATCGCCTCGACCGCGCCGAAATTATTTTTGAGAATCCGCGCCCATTCGGTGAGCGTGCAACCTTTGCTGTGCGCTTGCCGCCCGTCGACGACCGCAAAAATATAATCGCCGTACTTCGTGATACCGACAGCCGAACGCGGCGCACGTCCGACGCGAATATCGGGCGGGAATTGCTCCGCGTCTGCCGTCACGTAAATTTCGCCGTCCTTAACCAGCGTGGGTCCCGCCCCGACAATGTGAATTGCCTCGTTGAAGTCCTCGCCGTGCTCCACGTTTATATAATCCTCGTCGAAAATTATCGTGTCGCCGACGTAAACGCCCTTAAAACTTTCGGCGGCGGTGCCGTGCGCGCTGACGATAAATCCGTCCGGCGGAATGTAATTGTTGCCCTTGTCGTGGAAAACATTTACGACAACGCCGTCTTGAACGACAAGCTCCACGCCGAAATCATTCGTGCCCGTCGTCGCGCCGTACCAGCCGTTGTAGACGACGACGGTATTTGCATTGCGTTCGCAGTCGACGCCAGCAACGACAACTTCCTCGCCGTTGAATTGCAGGACGCCGCGATAAGTCTGCCGCGCAAAAATCGTGGAGCCGTCCGCTCGAATTCCTATCGCCGAGCGTATAAAGTAAGTCGTGCCGACCGTAAGCCCGTCGATTTTCGTGTTGCCCAAGATAATCCCGTTCGGCGCGAAATAGCTTGCATTAATCGTGGCGATTGCGTCGGGCGCGTTCATCTGCGAAACGGTCGCGCGTCCAGGAATTTGTCCGCGAGCCAGCACGGGGCGCAACTGATATTTTTCGTGGTCGGCGATAATCGCGAACGCCATCACTCCGTTTTGATGATAAACCAAAAATTCCAAGCCCTCGCCGTCATCGACGGGCGGCGGTTCAACGGTTTGCGGTGGCTTTTGTCCTTCTTCATAAACCGGCGGGTCATAATATTCAGGATCCAGTCCGTGAGCATTTTCTTCCGGTTTATCGGCAGTTGAAGGCGGCGGAGTGTCTTCATCAATCGACTGCGGCACACCTTCCGGCGGTTTCGTCGGCACATTTGTCCCGTAAAATTCCTCCGCCTGTGCGAAACTCGGCGAGCTCAAAAAAAATATTCCTGCCATAA
This sequence comes from Selenomonadaceae bacterium, assembly GCA_017412925.1. Lineage (GTDB taxonomy): Bacteria > Bacillota > Negativicutes > Selenomonadales > Selenomonadaceae > Quinella. The sequence goes on along the minus strand of JAFPVP010000018.1, from coordinate 21,496 downwards.
ACAGCGCGGCTAATTTTTTTATCATAAAAATTTTCTCCTTAAAAAAAGTTTGGCTTTCAAATTCTGCCGCTGTAGAAAAAATCCTTCACGACACAAAAAAAAGTTACCTCCCCGCACGGGAAGGCAACTTTGGATTTCGTTTTAAGTGGTGCTCGCTGAGAGACTCGAACCCCCGACCTCCTCCATGTGACGGAGATGCTCTACCAACTGAGCTAAGCGAGCCCCTGAAATTAAATGGTGGGGCTGACAGAACTCGAATCTGTGACCTCCTCGATGTCAACGAGGCACTCTAACCATCTGAGCTACAACCCCACGTTACTGCGCCTTGAATCAAGACAAGCGGAATTATAATCGCTATGCTTAAAATTGTCAAGAACTTTTTCGCGGAAAAATCAAAAGGACGCGCCCGAAATTTTGAGCACGTCCGAAAAATTTTTGCAACGTAAATTATTTAATTTCGACAGTCGCGCCGACTTCTTCGAGTTTCGCCTTGAGAGCTTCGGCGTCAGCCTTGGAGATTTTTTCTTTGACGGGAGCGGGTGCGCCGTCGACAAGAGCTTTAGCTTCTTTAAGTCCGAGACCGGTCGCCTCGCGGACAGCCTTGATGACTTTAATTTTTTCCTGACCGATGTTGGCGAGGATAACGTCGAATTCAGTTTTCTCCTCTTCGGGTTCAGCCGCCGCCGCTGCCGGACCTGCCGCCGCAACAGCCACGGGAGCCGCCGCCGACACGCCGAAACGTTCTTCCATAGCCTTGACCAGTTCGCTAAGTTCGAGAACCGTCATGCTTTCAATAGCTTGCATAATTTCTTCTTTAGTCATTGTATTTTTCCCTCCAAAAATTCAAACGGATTAAGCTGCCTCTTTTTCCTTCTTTTCGCGAATCGCGTCGACAACGCCAACGAAATTGCGAATGACCGCCGACAGGACGCCGACGCAGTTTGCAATCGGGGCGTTCATGCTGCCCAACAATTTTGCAACGAGAACTTCGCGGCTCGGCAAATTCGCCAGAGCTTTAACGCCCGCCGTGTCGATAACTTTGCCCTCGACCATGCCGACTTTAATCGTCAAAATGCCGGGATCTTCGAGCTTGTTTTTCTTCATGAAGTCGCAAAGGACTTTCGCCGGAGCAACCGCGTCTTCAGCCGAAAAAGCCATCGCCGTGGTGCCTTCCAAGTGCGCGTCAAGCCCTTCAATGCCCGCCTGTTTTGCCGCAATACGGAGCATTGTATTTTTAACGACTTTATATTGAACGCCAGCCGCACGGAGTTCGCGGCGCAGTTGCGTATCGGTCGCGACGTCGAGTTTGTTGTAGCTCGTCAAAACAACGCCCTTGGAACCCGTCAGCCAACCTTTAATTTCGGCAACGACCGCCTCTTTTTTGGGCGTCACTTTGCTTGTAACTGCCATAAATTTTCACCTCCCAAAGCTTAATTAAAAAATCCTTCGACCGCGCAGACCGAAGGAAACTTTAATGTCAAAGTTACTTTCGACCTGAGCAAGAACTTTAATCGGCACGCCGAACTTGCCTTCTACGGTCCTACTTTTAAAAAGTAGCAAACAGCGTACGCGCTTGAGCGTTAAGACGAATTAAAATTAATCGCCGCGCTTAAGTGTAACGCTTGTAAATTATCAATATCAAATTTGAATCGGGACGCCCGGCCCCATAGCCGCCGCCAACGTGATTGAGCGAATGTATTGCCCCTTAGCCGCCGCCGGTTTGACGCGAATCAAGGTATCGATAAGCGTCTGGTAATTTTCTTTGAGCTTATCTTCCTCGAAAGTTTTTTTGCCGATCGGGCAGTGAATAATGCCCTGCTTGTCGGTGCGGTACTCGACTTTACCAGCTTTTTGTTCGGCGATAGCTTTTGCAATGTCGTTGGTGACGGTGCCGAGTTTGGGGTTGGGCATTAAGCCGCGCGGACCCAAAAGTTTACCGAGACGACCAAGCTTTTTCATGGAATCGGGCGTGGCAACCGCTACGTCGAAATCGAACCAGCCGCCTTGAATTTTGGCGATGAATTCGTCCAAGCCGACGTATTCTGCGCCCGCCGCTTGAGCCTCTTGAGCTTTTTCGCCGTCGACAAACGCAAGAACTCTTTTAGTTTTGCCAATGCCGTTGGGCAGGACAATCGCGCCGCGAACCTGCTGGTCAGCGTATTTCGGGTCGACGCCCAAGCGCACGTGCAATTCAATCGTCTCGTCGAATTTCGCGGTGGCGGTTTTCTTCACGAGTGCAACAGCTTCGTCGGCGGTGTAAAATTTGCCGTGCTTGACGAGAGCTTGCGCCTCGCGGAATCTTTTACTTTGCTTTGCCATTAAAATTTTCCTCCTTGCGGTGCAATCGATTAACTCTCCCGCAGTTTAGCTGTTGGCTGTTAGCTGACAGCTGTTAGAATAAAACCTACGCGACAATCTCAATGCCCATGGAGCGCGCTGTGCCTTCAATCATGCGCGTTGCCGCCTCGATTGACGCCGCGTTGAGGTCTTTCATCTTCAATTCGGCGATTTCTTGAGCTTTGGCGCGAGGCAATTTGGCGACTTTGTTTTTATTCGGTTCGCCCGAAGCCTTCTCGATACCCGCCGCCTTTTTGAGCAGGACTGCCGCCGGCGGAGTTTTGGTTATGAACGTGAACGAGCGGTCTTCATAAACCGAAATTTCTACAGGGATAATCAAGCCCGCTTGTTGAGCCGTGCGGTCGTTGAATTCCTTGACGAACGCCATAATGTTGACGCCCGCTTGACCGAGCGCGGGACCTACAGGCGGCGCGGGTGTTGCCTTACCCGCAGGAACTTGAAGCTTGACGACTTTGGTAACTTTCTTTGCCATAGTTGCACCTCCTTTCAAAAGCAATGCGTAATGCGTAAGGCGTAATGCGCAATGATTTTGGTTTTAATTACGCATTGCGCACTGCGCATTCCTAATTGCAGTTTAAATCTTTTCAACTTGGCTGACGTCCAAATCAACAGGCATGTCCTCCACCAAAACTTTAAGGCGTTGTTTAGCGGCGTCGATGCTCTTGACAACCGCGAGCCGATTTTCAAAAATGCCGTCGATAATGCGCACGTTGTCATTGACATTGAAGCCGAGCGTATCATCTGCGGCGCGTCCGTCAACCAGTTCAGTCAAAATTCTCTGCGCCTCTTCGTAGCTAAGCGGAACAGGATCCTTTTCGGAGCCGACAAAGCCCGTGACGCCTTGAGTATTGCGCACGACGAACCAGGAATTGTTGTTGACAATCATGTCGACGAGGACGTAGCCAGGGAAAACTTTTTTCTTGACGATGCGCCGTCTGCCGTCCTTGAATTCGGATTCGTCACGCATTGGCACGATAACATCAAAGATAACGTCTTCGAGACCTTGCGCGGCGATTTTTTTCTCAAGGGTCGCTTTAACTCTCTTCTCGTAGCCCGAAAAAGTATGAACGACATACCAAGCGCGGTCTGAAATGCGCTCCGATTCCGCAACTTTCTTTTCCATTGCAACTTTTCCTTTCAGCCGAGAATGAGGCGAAACAACTTAGCAAACGCCGTGTCGCAAATCCAAATTAACGCGCAGACGATGACAACCGCCAAGCCGACGACGCCTGTGTAGGACACAAGCTCTTTATTTGTCGGCCACGAAACTTTTTTGAGTTCGGTGCGGACTTCCTTGATAAATTGGACGACGCCTTTTTTCTCCGACAACTTACTTGCTCTCCTTATGCAGGGTGTGCTTTTTGCAGAACTTGCAATACTTCTTCAGCTCGATGCGGTCGGGAGTATTCTTTTTGTTTTTGTTTGTCCTGTAGTTGCGATTTTTGCATTCGGTACAGGACAAGGTGATATTCGTCCTCATGATTCAACCTCCTGTTTGTTAAATGAATAAGCCCCTTATGCAGGGGCGTTAATCTCAAGTGGTAGCGGCGACTGGATTTGAACCAGTGACACTCCGGGTATGAACCGAATGCTCTAGCCAACTGAGCTACGCCGCCAATGGAGCTGATGACCAGGATTGAACTGGTGACCTTATCCTTACCAAGGATACGCTCTGCCGACTGAGCTACATCAGCGTTGGTTGCGGGGGAAGGACTTGAACCTACGACCTTCGGGTTATGAGCCCGACGAGCTACCGACTGCTCCACCCCGCGGCTCTTGTCATGAACGCCTTGTCCATAACAGGGCGCATGTTATCACACCGGTTTAATTTTGTCAATAAAAATTTTCACAGCACACCCTTGGTCGACGGGACGCCTTTAATCTTTTCGTCGACGGTGACGGCTGTCCGTAGCGCGTGCCCCAATGCTTTAAAAATCGCCTCGACTTTGTGATGAGAATTTTTGCCGTAAAGAATTTTCACGTGCAGAGTTATTCCCGCGTTGAAGGCGAACGCCCGCAGAAATTCTTCGACAAGTTCAGTATCGAACGCGCCAATCATCGGAGCGAGTTCGCCGCCGTCATAAACGAGGAACGGTCGCCCGCTGATGTCCAAACTCACCAACGCCAAAGTCTCGTCCATGGGCAAGAAAAAAGTTCCGTAGCGAGTTATGCCGCGTTTGTCGCCCAAAGCCGCCTTCAACGCCGCGCCCAACGCAATTCCAATGTCTTCTATGCTGTGGTGCCCGTCAACGTCCAAATCGCCCGCGCAGATGACTTTTAAATCGAATTGCCCGTGCGCCGCGAACAAATTCAACATGTGATTAAAAAATCCGACGCCAGAATTAATTTCCGCCACGCCCGCGCCGTCAAGATTTATTTCAACGTCAACGCGAGTTTCATTCGTCGCCCGATTAATTTTGCCGATTCTCATTGCCCGTCCTCCAAAAAATTTTTTATCGCCGCGAAAACTTCATCGTTCTCCATGCGCGTACCGATTGAGATTCGCAGACAATTTTTTAATCCGAACGCGCCCGGCGAAAAATATCTTATCCCTATGTCCAGCGACTCCAGATAATTTTTAAGCTCTTCCGCGCGGGCGAGCCGTATTAAAATAAAATTCGTCTCCGACGGGAAAACTTCCACGCCGCGCAGATTTTTCAGCCGCTCGAACATGCGTTTGCGTTCGGCGATTATCATTTGCAGGCGCGGAATAAATTCGTCGCGCATTTGATAGACGATGTCCGCCGCCGTCAATGTCAAAACGTTCATGTGATACGGCATAAAACATTTGTTAATCATGCGCGTGACTTCGGCTTGGGCAATCATGTAGCCGACGCGCGCGCCCGCCATGCCATACGCCTTGGAAAATGTGCGGGCAACAATTAAATTCGGATATTTCGCGACGAGATTAACCGCCGACCGCCCGTAAAATTCGACGTAAGCCTCATCAAGCAGGAAAGCGCAATCAATCGACGCGGCAATTTTCTCGACCTGCGCGGGCGTCAAGGCATTTCCGGTTGGATTGTTCGGGTTGCAGACGACGGCAAGGCTTGCATTGACTTCGCGAATTTTTTTTATGAATTCATCGACGTTGAGATTAAATTTCTCGTCCAAATCGAAGGGCACGCCGTCAGATTCGGCAGCTTTGGCGTAAATTTTGTACATGGAAAAGCTCGGCTGGGGATAAACGACTTTGTGACCCGCGCCGCCGAATGCGTGGAAAACTTTTTCGATAATTTCGCTGGAACCGCCGCCCAATAAAATTTGCGCTTCGTCGACGGAAAAATTTTTGGCGAGCTGCTCGACAAGCGAATAATATTGTTCGTTCGGGTAGCGATTGAACGCCGCCAACGCCAGCCGATTTATCACGCGCTCTTCGACCAGCGGCGGCAAAGATAGCGTTGATTCGTTCGCGTTGACTTTTATCCGATAATTTTTCTCCACTCCGTCATACGACGGCATTTTTTCCAGTTCGTTGCGGTAATTGAGCATTTGCAAAACCTCTTTAAAAAATTTTTCCCCGATTATAGCAGAAAAATAGTTTAGCTTGCAAAGTTCCTGCGCGGCGGCTAAAATATTCGCGGAGATGATTAAATGATTCGCGGCGAATTGGAACGATTCGGATTGAATGACGCGCAGATTGACCTTTGCGAAAGATTTTATCGGCTGGTGATTGAAAAAAACCGCGTGATGAATTTGACGGCGATAACCGAGCCGCACGAGTTCGCAATCAAACACATAATTGATTCTTTGAGCGCGTGGGACGAAAAATTTTTCTCCGGTGTCGAAAAAGTTCTAGACGTGGGGACGGGCGCAGGTTTCCCTGCCGTGCCGCTGAAAATTTTCCGCCCGCAACTGAAATTCACGCTGATTGACTCGCTAAATAAGCGCGTAGAGTTTTTAAAAAGAGTTGTTGCGGAATTGGAGCTTGACGGCGTGGAAATCTTTCACGGGCGGGCAGAAGAACTCGCGCGGCAAAAAATTTTCCGTGAACAATTCGACGCAGTGACATCGCGGGCAGTGGCACGCTTGAACGTCTTGGCGGAATATTGTTTGCCGTTCGTGAAGGTTGGCGGCGTGTTCGTCGCGCTGAAGGGGAAAAATTTTCGCGAGGAGCTGGACGAGGCGCAGTCAGCGATAAAAATCCTCGGCGGCGGCGAAATTTTTATCCGCGAAGTGAAATTGCCGACGCTTGACGATTCGCGGGCTGTGATTTACGTCAGCAAAAAGAAATCGACGCCAATAAAATTCCCGCGGCGTGAAAGTGTGATTAGAAGTTCTGTTTTGGGAAAGGTGAATTGACGTGAGAAAAAAATTTATAGCAGGCGCGGCGGTTCTCGCGTTGCTGATGAATGCTCCGCAAGTTTCGGCGGACGATGATGTTGTAATTTTCGGCGGAGAATTCGAGGACGAGGCGGCTCCCGCGCCAAAAAAGGTAGAAAAACCCGCTGTAAAGAAAGAATTGCCGCCGCCAGCCGTAAAACCTGCGCAACCTAAGCCTGAATCAATAAAACCGCAGGAAAAACCGTCGTCAGAGCCGGAAATCGTGAAACCGCAGGAAGAAGAGCCGCCCGTCGAATCATTTCGCTCCGTTGATAGACCGTTCGCGCGACCAACAAATATTCACGGCGGACAAGAACAAGTTGAGGAGCCGATTGTAAATTCTTCGCCGGCAAATGAAGCGCAACCCGCACGGAGATATTTTCCAGCGGAAAATTCTGCGCCGCCGTCAACCGGATTGAGAACTCTCAAGCAACGGTTCCTAAAATTGGCGGTCGACGACACTTATATCTATTATCTCGATAAAAAATCCGTGCAGTGGAAAAAAATTCCGTATTTGGCGAGCGAATACATGGCTGATGTCTGGGTTCGCATGATTGAACGCAATCCCACGCGGCTTGATAACGATATGGCGGCTTACGGCGCGGAAAATTTCAGAGCAGAGGTTGCGTTGGCGCGTGAGCAGGGTTATCAGTATTCGCCCGAAGATTTAAAGGTTTTGCGCAGTCAAGCTTACGTTTTGGAGCATTATTACCTGCGCCCGAAGACAAATCAAATTCAATTCCTCTGCGAGCTGGAAGTTTTCGGTCGTCCGCAAAATGCAATTAATGAACGGGCTTACGACTATAAAAATTGGGAAAATTTGGTGCCGGGCAGTATCGAATCGGTAATTTACGACGCGACGCTTAAAATTATCGGCAAATCTAAGGCAAATGAGCGTTCACACATGACTTTTATCGATATGCTCGACGAATACGCCAGAATTGCTTTAAATTAATGGAGTGTGGAAGTTTGGAAACAGAATTAATCCCGCCTGCGCTGATAATCGTGTTGGCGGCGGTGAGCGGCTACTTTTCGCTGATTGAAACCGCTTTGATAGAAAGTCATCGCGGGAGATTGGAAAAATTATCGGAAGAAGGCGACTCGGACGCTAAAACTGCCCTGGAAATGACAGAATCGCACGCAACTTTGACCGTCGCGCAAATCGGAATCACTTGCACAGGCATTTTAGCCGGCGTTTGCGCAATTTTAACCAGCCCAAATATCGCCGAGCACTTAAATTTATCAATTTTTCCAGCGGCGGCTATCGCGCTTTGCGTTACGACGTTTATTTTCCTGTTGTTCGGAGAATTTTTGCCTAAACAAGCCGCTAAACGCGAACCAGAAAAATTTTTGCTAAATCATCATAAAACCTTCCGATTTATCGTCAAAATAATGAATCCGGTCGTTGCTATGCTCTCAACTGTCGCTGGCGGCGTCGGATTTATTTTTGGCATGAATTTAACTAAAAATGACACCGTAACCGAGGACGAAGTTAAAGATTTAATCGAACAGGGCACCGAAGACGGCACGATTGAGAAATCTGAACAGGAAATGGTCGGCAGAATCTTCGATGTCGGCGATGAAACCGCTTATTCCCTTATGACGCCGCGTGTTAAGATTATTTGGCTCGATTTGGACGACGATTTGGAAAAAAATCTAAAAATCGTCCAGGAAAGTCCGCATACGATTTTTCCCGTCGGTTATGGCAGTCTTGACGATTGTCGCGGGCTAATTTACGCAAAAGATCTGCTCGATGCCGTTTTAAAAGGCGGTCGCGACATTAATTTGACTGATTTAATTAAAAAAGCAAGTTATGTGCCGCGAACTATGGAATCTTTCCGCGTCGTCGAAAAATTTCGCTCTAGTGGCATTACTGAGGCGATGGTAAACGACGAATACGGCGGAATTATCGGTTTCATCACCCTTTACGACATTTTAAGCGAAATTGTCGACATAAATAGCCCTGAAGAGCCCGAACATCAGTTTATAAAGAATAAAGATAACTCTTGGACGGTCGACGGGCTTTGTGATATTGACGAATTCAAGGAACGCTTTAATATTGAGACTTTGCCCGACGAAGAACACGATCATTTCCAAACTATGGGCGGTTTTTTAACTTCCCGCTTCGGTTATATCCCAAAAGTCGGCGAAATTCACGATTGGAACGGTTTTCGCTTCAAAGTTACCGAAATGGACGGCGTTCGCATTAAAAAAATCCTAATTAACGAGCTATGATTCATTACGACGAAAAAATTTGTGTAAAATGCTTGGCTTGCGTCAGTGAAGCCGAATTTGGCGGCGTAACGTATAAACGCGGTCAAATTTTTTTTGACAAGACCAATTTATCGGAGGATTGGGCGAATATCGCTTCAATTTGCCCCGTTGCCGCCCTTAAATACGTTAAAGAGGATTTTTCAGCCCATAAATCAAAAATTTCGCCGTAAATGCGCCTGAAACTTTATCGGGCGATTTTTTTTGCTATAATTAGGGAAAATTCTTCTGGGGAGAGTGTTGAAAATGATTTTTATCGAGATTTTAATCGCGAAAATAATTTTTGCGGCGATTTTAACAGTCGTCGGGTCGATTTGGATTGATAAACTCTATGAAAATTGCCAGGAACTGACTTTTCCAGAAGAAATTTCACGTCGAGCACGTTTTCGCAAGCCAATTTTGTTTCTCGCGCTGATTTTTTTGACTTTGAATGGAGATTTTTGGATAATGTCGGCGATTTTCTTCCTTTTGCTCATGACCGTGACGGATTTTGAACAATACATGCTCTTCGACGCCATGACTTTGCCTTTTGCGGCTATCGGAGCGGTTTTTGCGTGGCAAAACGCAATTTTAATGGAAAATTTCATTGCGGCGATGGTCGGCGGCGGAATTTTTCTGTTGTTGGCGATAATTTCTAAAGGATCACTCGGTGGCGGCGACGTTAAACTAATTTTCGCGCTAGGTTTCTGGCTCGGAGCGGAAAATCTATTAAATGTCGTGATTTTCGGGTCGATTTTTGGCGGATTAGCCGCTCTATTCATGATTTTGATTAAGAAAAAAGACCGAAAGAGTTTTTTTGCTTACGGTCCTTATTTTGCGCTTAGTGCGATGTATTTTCTGCTAAAATAACTAAAAAAAACCCTCCGACCGTGCGCCGAAGGGCTTTTTTTTAACTTGCAATGTTTTGTTTTTGTTTACGAAGGCGCGAAGGTTTAAATTTTTCGTTCCATTCTTCTTTTGTAATTTTCGGAATGTCGCTGTAATCAATTTCATCATCAGACATCTTTGAAAGTTGATAAAGTCTCCAAATTTGCTCTTTAGTGAGCGGCGGAATGTTTTTATTGCTTGAATTGTCCAAAATACTCAGCCTCCTCATCTCTATCAGCACGACGCGCCGAAATAATTCTTGTTCTGTCTCCTCGTTCGGTATAAATTACCGCCAAAACGTTTCTAACAAAGCCTACAGTCTTAATTCTGTCTTCAAAATTACTGTGAAGCTCATCAAAGTCATCGTATCTGTATTCATCAAGGAAAATTCGCGCCGCATCTTCAAATCTTACTCTATGTTTTCGCCAATTTAGTTCGTTTTTATTACTATCCCAAACAAATTTCAAATCTCCGAGTTCAAAATTTACGTCCATCTTCTCACCTCGAATAAATTTTAGCAAAATTTTTTAACAAAGTCAACGAAAAAACCCTCCGACAAACCGCCGAAGGGCTTTTTTTTGCTGTCGAGACGCTTTTTTAAGCAAAATTAATCTTCGCTGATTTGATGAATCCTTTTAAAATTCGCTTTCAAGTGATCATAAGCCTCTCCGCGCGAAATTTCCTTGTCGTTGAGGAAATATTGGTTAGAACCGAAAGGTTTCGTTACGCAAGTAATGCCGGCTTTCGACCAACCTGCATCAACTTCCGCGCTTTTCGAATTCCAATAGAACATTACAGGTATCGTGCCGTAATATTTATCCATAAGCCCATAATCGTAAAGAATCTTGCTATCTCCGGCAGTTTGACCGATTGTTCCGCCAGCAACGCTTTCGAGTTCCTCATCGCTCATCAATTCGAGTTCCGCGTTGATTTTTTTCATGTTTTCTTCGCGTTTTGCCATTTTTATCAACCTCCAAAGCATTTTATACTGCTTATACGTTGGAAATATGATTTTGTTACGCAATTTAGCAGAAAAATTTGCCTCCGTTAACGAAAAAACCCTCCAACACGTTGCCGAAGGGCTTTCTATCATAGATTTCGACCGTCCGCCGCATTTTTTAATTCTTCATCTTGTCGTAATCGATAGCTTCATAACCTTTAGCTTTTGCTATATCCAAAAATTTGGCTTTGTCTTTATAGTCGATAAATGGGGAAATGATATGCGGTGTAGTGTACACACAAAATCTTACTTCTTCCTTCAACATAGGTTTTTCGCTGAATACAAGATAGTAGCCGTCAATGCCGGGTCTTTCTACGCGAGCATAATAAACATAACCGTTTGAGCCGCCAAAAATGTTGTCGAGTTCGTCATCGGTGAGCATTTCGTCCGCGAATTTGTTCTTTTCAGCCATATTATCTACCTCCAAATCGTTTTATACTGCTTATACGTTGGAAATCCGATTTTGTTACTCGGCGGAATTAATCAGCTTTTGGGCATTATAAACTTTCAAAATCAGTATGATCCCAATCAAGCAGTAAGGACGGTGCATCAAAATGTCGTCGCAAACGAATAATGTCGTCTTAACGTTGCTTTATGAGGACGAAACCACGCGGAATTACACTTTGGAGGGCGTTGCGGCAGCAGATTTGTCCAATGTCAAGTCGAAAATCCTTGCGATTAACGAAAATGTCAATAACGAATACGAATATTTCTATCAAACGTTCGTTTCGGCAGATGGCGCGCCATTTACTCGGATTGACGGCGCAAAAATCGTAATTATCGAGGAGGAGGTTATTTATAGTGGCTAAATTGACGAGTATCGAGATAATTACGGAAGATAACGGCAAAAAAAAGACGACAAACATAATTTATGTAAATCCTGAGGCTACAAACGACAAATTGCGGCAGTTCGCGCAAATGTTAGTAGCATTAACGGACGAAATTTACGACAAAACGACTAAAATCACGAAAGAGAGCGTGGTATAATGGCTGATATAGTTAAAATGGCGTCTGTTTTAAGTATTGAATGCTCATTTTTGGACGGAGACACGCGCACAATTACGTTAAGGAGCCCGCGCAGTGATGTTTCGGCTTCTGATATTCAAAATTTGGAAACTTTCATGCAGGAAGAGAACATAATTATCGGCGACCGCGACTCTTCGGACTTTCGGAGGATAAATAAGGCGATCAAACGCAATACAACGACGAAATACCTTGATTTGAGCTAAAAATTAAGCCCTGACGACATGTCGGGGCGTTTTTTTATGTCATAAACGAAAAAATCCCGCCGCTTACGTACTTTAGACGGGATTTTTTTCATCAGACAGTTGGTTTTATACTGGAATATTGGCGGAAGCATTATAAAAAAAAAAAACGGGCTGTCAAGCATTTTTTTTAGCAATTTTAAGCTCGCGACGGCGTTTTTCTTTCTTAATACGAATTTCGCGGGCAATATCGAGGCGGCAACGGCGATTCCACTCGTTCAAACGGTCTTGATAGTCGGAATTATTCATAACGAAGCGCGGATTCACCATAAAATCGACAGTATCGAACAATTTCAGCTCTTGAATGAGCAAATTATTCTTCAACCAGTGCAAAGCGGTAAAAACAGTCCTAATTTTCAAGTTTAAGTCGATAGCGAGCTGTTCTTTAGTGGTTTCAAAGCCCAAAATGCCTTCCGCGGGCTGTTTCAGTGCGATATAGACGAAAATTTTGAGTTCGGAGCCGTTTGGAGCGGCAATAATCTTGTTGAGCAGGTCTTCTTCACGAAAAATCATGATAAAACTCCTTTCAAAGGCGAAAAACATCTTCAGACGGACGATTTAGGGCAAATTGGCGGAGATTTTCAGTTCGGAGAGGGTTTCATCAGCCGAAATGCCCTTCAAAACGGATTTTGAACCGATTTTAGCAGATTTTTGGGTGGTTTGGAAGGGCAAACGGGAAATTGCAAATAAATGCAATTTTCAGGGGCTGAAAAACGGCATTTGGGGCTGAAAATTTCAATGCGGCACGGCTTTTGAGCCTCGGATTTGGGGTTTGAGAGGGTCGGAACGAGAAATTGCAAATAAATGCAATTTTCAAGGCTGAAAAATGGCGTAATGGCGCGGATTTTCCGTGTGGCGAAAAAAACGCCTGTTTTTTGAGTGATTTTGGGGTTTGGGTTGAAAAATTGCGTTTAAATGCAATTTTCCATTGTGGCAGACAAAAAAGTCCGCACATCGGCGTTTTTAAGCGTCGAAACAGCTTTTGAAGCGTCGAAACATGGCTTTGCGTGGCGATTCTGGGGCACGAACGAGAAATTGCAAATAAATGCAATTTTCAGGGGCTGAAAAATGGCGTCGCGAGCAGAAAATTTCAAGCCGACACCGATTTTGAGCCTCGAAACCTGTTTGGAGAGGCGGTTTTTAGGGTCAAACGAGAAATTGCAAATAAATGCAATTTTCAGGGCTTGAAAAACGGCGTTTCGGGCTGAAAATTTCAATGCGGCACCGATTTTGAGCCTCGAAACCTGTTTGGAGAGGCGGTTTTTAGGGTCAAACGAGAAATTGCAAATAAATGCAATTTTCAGGTCTAAAAAATGGCGTTCTAATGCGGATTTTTCGTGGGGTAAAAAAAACCCCCTAAATTTAGGGTGATTTTGAGATTGGGATTGAAAAATTGCGTTTAAATGCAATTTTCCATTTGGGCATAAAAAAAAACCCTCCGACACGCGCCGAAGGGTGAAATTTTTATTTTTTTCTTCTGAAATAGAGCCAAGCGATTATCAGAACGCTCACAATCACGAAAAGCAAGCTGAATTCGTGCCCGATTTCCAAAAGATATTCCCAATTATCGCCGAGCATGATTCCCGCCCACAAAATTAGGGCAGTCCAGGGCAATGAGCCGGCAAAAGTGTAAAAAAGGAACTGTTTAAAGTTCACGCGGGCGAAACCGGCGGGTAATGATATAAAAGTTCGGATAACGGGCAGCATTCTGCTGAAAAAAACGGCTCGAATTCCGTATTTATCGAACCATTTCTGCGCCAAATCGACGTGAGACTTTTTAATAAAGAAATATTTGCCGTATTTGTCGACAAACTTCCTTCCGCCGGTCGCGCCGACGAAATAAGCAAAAATTGAGCCGATCATGCCGCCGATCATGCCCGCAATCATCGCTCCGGTAAAAGTCATGCGTTCCGCGCTGACTAAATAGCCCGCGAAGCCCAAAATTAGCTCACTCGGCACTGGAATACACGCATTTTCCATTGCCATAAGGATTGCGACGGCAAAATAGCCCCAAGAATCAATAAAACTTAAAAAAAACTGCGAAATTTGCTCCATATGTTAAAAATCCTTAAATTTTTCGCCGTAACCGTAGTTTTCGATGACATAATCCAAATCTTTATCGCCTCTGCCGCTCAAATTGACAAGAATCGAGCCTTTTCCGAGTTTTTTAGCGAGTTTCATGGCATAAGAGACGGCATGAGAGCTTTCGAGGGCAGGAATTATGCCTTCGTAGCGGCTAAGCTTGAAAAATGCGTCGACAGCCTCCAAATCGGTCGCAGTTTCGTATTTTACACGTCCAATTTCGCGCAAAAAGGCATGTTCGGGGCCAACAGACGGATAATCAAGCCCGCTGGCGATAGAATAGACTTGCGCGGGCTCTCCGGCGGAATTTTTAAGCATAATCGAGTTAAAACCGTGCATAACGCCTTCAGAACCGTAAGTCATCGAGGCGGCGTGGTCTCCGAGCTTATTTCCGCGTCCAAGAGGCTCAACTCCGACGATTTCGACGGGATCATTGATAAAAGGCAGGAAAAAACCGATAGAATTCGAGCCGCCGCCCACGCAAGCGGTTATAACATCGGGAAATAAGCCGGTCATCTCCTTAAATTGGTCGCGAGCCTCTTCTCCGACGACATATTGGAAGTCGCGAACCATCATTGGGAAGGGATGCGGGCCGACAACCGAGCCAATGCAGTAAATTGTATCCTTATAGTTCTGCAAATAGTCTTCAAAGGCGGCATCGACGGCTTCTTTCAAGGTTTTTGCGCCTTTATCGACTGAAACGACATTTGCGCCGAGAATTTTCATGCGTGCGACGTTCGGAGCCTGCTTTTTGATGTCAACTTCGCCCATATAAATCGTACAATCGAGTCCGAAGAAGGCGGCGGCGGTTGCGAGGGCGACTCCGTGCTGACCTGCGCCGGTTTCAGCGATAATCCGCTTTTTTCCCATGAATTTTGCCAAAAGACCCTCGCCCATGCAGTGATTTAGCTTGTGTGCGCCGGAATGATTCAAATCTTCGCGTTTGAGGTAGATTTGGCAGTTACCGAGCTTGCGGCTGAGGTTTTCGCAGTGATAAACGGGCGTCGGGCGACCTTGAAACTCGCGACGAATGCGGCGGAGCTCGTTAATGAACTGCGACGAGTGGCAAATCGTCAAATAAGCCTGAGTAATCTCCTCCATAGCGGGAACGAGCTGCGGAGGAAGGTACGCGCCGCCGAATTTGCCGAAGAAACCGTCCTCCGAGGGATATTTTTTCAAATAAGTCGAGTAGTCCATGATTTTAAACCTCCAAAAACAAAAATGCCCCGCGTATTTCGCCGCGAGGCTGAATTTTTCCTGCAAAGTTCAAATTTTTTTGCTGACGAGCAGATTTAAGGCTTTCCACTGGCTCAAAATAATTTTTTCTGCCTCGTCGAGCGTCAAAGCTTGTTTATTTACGTTCAGAAGGCGCAAAAGTTGAGTTATCGGCGGAGATTCGAGCCCTGCGCGGGCTAAAATTTCTTCGCGGGCGAAAATTTTGCGTAGTGTGCCGATATTTAAGCTTTCCACTGGCTCAAAATGATTTTTTCTGCCTCATCGAGCGTCAAAGCTTGCTTATTTACGTTCAGAAGGCGCAAAAGTTGAGTTATCGGCGGGGATTCGAGCCCTGCGCGGGCTAAAATTTCTTCGCGGGCAAAAAGTTCGCGTGGTGTGCCGATATTTAAGCTTTCCATTGGCTCAAAATGATTTTTTCTGCTTCATCGAGCGTCAAAGCTTGCTTATTTACGTTCAGAAAGCGCAAAAGTTGAGTTATCGGCGGCGATTCCAAGCCTGCGCGGGCTAAAATTTCTTCGCGGGCAAAAAGTTCGCGTGGTGTGCCGATAAATAGAATTTTTCCTTGCGCTAGGACGACGACGCGATTTGCAAAGCGTGCAATGTCCTCCATGTTGTGCGAAACTAAAATTATCGTGACGCCGGACTTTTTTATCGCGCCGAAAATTTCTTTGAGCAATTTTTCTTTAGCGAGTGGGTCAAGCCCAGCAGTCGGTTCGTCGAGGATTAAATATTTCGGTTTGAGTGCCAAAATCCCCGCGATAGCCACGCGCCGCCTTTGTCCGCCCGATAATTCAAACGGAGAAACTTTTTTCAAGCTGGCGTCCAATCCAACTTGCCGCATTGCCTCTTCGACCCGCGCTGAAATTTCCGCGTCATTCAAGCCAAAATTTTTCGGTCCGAAGGCAATATCAGTTTCGACAGTTTCCTCAAACAGCTGGTGTTCGGGATATTGGAAGACGATTCCGACTAGGCGGCGAATTTTTTTATCGGCGACGCTCAAGCCGTCAATTTCGACGGTGCCGCGCGTCAATTTAATCAGCCCCGCGATAATCTGAATCAACGTCGACTTGCCGGAGCCGGTGTGCCCCGCGATTGCTAAAACTTCGCCGTCCGCCACGTCGAACGAAATATTTTTCAGCGCGGTCTTTTCAAACGGTGTGCCCGTCATGTAAGTGTAGCTCACGTCTTTAACTGAAATCATCGCGTCACCTCCTCCGAAAAAAGTTTTTCCAAAAGTTCGTCGAGTTTATCGGCTTTGGCGGCGGGTATAGCGTCGACTTGGCGGAAATTGTGCTTGGCAATTTTAATGTCCAACTTTTCTTGAAAGCCGAGAATGTAGTTGACGGCGATTTTAAAAATAATTTCGGTGGGAGCCAGCCCGTAAATCTGCGCGGCGAAAATGTGATTTAAACGTTGCGCCTTGTCGGGGAAAATTTTTTTGAGGCGCGGACTGCGATAAAGCCGCTTGACGATTTCGACGGCGAAAGTTCCGCTCTTCATGTACGAATCAAGGAAAGTTTTATCGGGGTCGTCGAAGCAGCCGGGACTTTCCGCCTCGATTAGCGCGAGAATTTTTTGGACGCTGTCCTTGGCTGTAAAAATCTGATTGGTCTTTTGTGGCGGAATGTAATCAAAAATATCCTCGGTCTGGTTCTCGTCGAAGTAGTCGGCAAGTTCGCGGCGCAATCTCAAAAATTCCTTGACGGCGTCGTTGAAAGTCACCTCGTCGAAAAGTTTCCCCACGTCGCGCAGATAGCGGAACTGTTCAAGGCTGATGCTCGTCAGTTCGCGGAAAACTTCGTCGGGGATAATTTTGTCGAAGTTGGCGAGCGTGACGGTCTCGTCGCCGTAAGCCATGAGAAAAGACGGAATCGTCCTTGAGAAGCCGCGCAGGTGGTCGCGGATGTCGTCCTCGACGGAAATTTTTTCGCGCTCCTGAATTTTCGTTTCGACGTGTTCGACGGTGTCAACTTTGGCGGTCTCCACGAAGTCATTGATTTTTGTTGACAGTTCGGCTCGGAAAATTTTTTCGGCGTCCTGTTTGCGGCGGTCGAATTCGGCGTTAATTTCTGCGGCGGAACGTTCGTCAGGGTTTTCCAGAGCTTTAGCGCGGTTGCCCTCTATCGTCTGCTTGTCTATGTCGTGAGTCGTAAAAGCTTTCTTGACGAGCGTCTCCGCCTTCTCCTTGAGTTGCCGCTCCAACTTCTTGCGTTCGCCGCCCGTCAAATCTTTGCCGAAATTTTTCTGCGCGGCGTCAAGCGTGGATTTAATTTCGGTCTTCAAAATTTTTTCGGCGTCGCGGACGGTCGGCTTGACATCAATAAAAATTTTTTCGCCGAAAATATCTGCCGCCCTGCCGATAACGTGCTTTTCGGGCAGGGCAATTTCGCCGTCGTCGTCAAGGAAAAGATTTTCTTTGGCGTCGCGCACTTCGTCCAGCAAGTTGACTTCTTTGGCGGCGGGCAGTTGCGCGATAATCTCGGCAACTTCGGCGGCGGCGTTGAAGACGCGGGAAATATTTTGGAAAAGGAAATCGCTCATGAAGCCGCGCCGCACAACTTCCACGCAACGAATTTTTCGCGGAATGGACAAAACTTTTTCGGCGTCAAGTTCAATCAGCTCGCCTTGGTCGTCCTCGCCGATAACGGGGAAAAAATTCAGTAGCTCACGGATATTTTTCTGGCGCGTTTCCAAATCGCCGCGTCCGCCGCTCGTGTTGCTAGCCAAATCGTTCGCGAACGCCTCAAAAATCGTCAGCGTGCGTGCCGGGTCGAAATCAAAAACGTAAGAATTTTCCTTGCGCAAAAAATTTCCGCCGCGCTTGAAGACGCAGGGATTTTGCGCGCGGAACGCCGCCTGAACGTAAAGCGCGGGGCTGTGCATATTTGCCAACATTAAAACGCCCGTCCATTCAGGAATCGTCACGCCGGTCGTCAGCTGCCCGACGGAAATTGTAATCGTCCGGTCAAAATTTTTTATCGCCTCGACAACTTTATCGTAGGACTTTTCGTTTTCGTCGTCGTCGTCAATCTTGCCGTCGCCCGCCGCCAAAATAATTTTGTAGTAGCGAAAAATTTCGTGGGCTTCCAATTTTTTTGCGAGGGCGCGGGCACTTTCGACGCGATTTAAAAGCCAAAAAGTGTGGCGCAATTCGTCGCGGAGCTCGTCGGTGGAGAAGGGAAATTTTTTCTGCGTGGTCAGCGCGTCAAGAAATTTATCAACCGAAGACTCATAGACAAATTTGCCGTTCTCCGTCCTGAAAAATTCGTTGAGGTCGAAGGCGTATTCAACCGAAGAATTTTCCAGTTCAAGCCCGCTTTCTATCACGTCGCGAACAATTTCCGACATTTGATAAGTATAAAGATTGAGCTTGGGCAGTTCGGCGTAGGGATTTTTCTCGTCGTCGCCGAAAGAATTTTTTTTAGTCTGCTCCTCGGTGTACGTCCAATTAAAAATCGCCGCCGCAGGAAATTTGTTGTTGGCTAGGGCTTTGAAGGGCGTGCCGGATAAGTGCAACGTGAACTTGCGCCGAATTTGCTCGAAGGCGATATCCGTCTTGAAAGTATCAACTCCCTCGTGCGCCTCGTCGACAACTAAAACGTCCCAATGAATTTCTTTGACTTCGGAGAGCTTATCCAACGCGCCGCCGAAATATTTTGAGCCTTTCATGTCCTGCAGGCTGACGAATTCAATACAGCGGGCGTCTTTGTGCTTGAAAATTTCGTCGTTGAATTCTTTGCGGCTGTGAACGTGAGCTTTGCCCTTGAGCGCGTCGACCTCGCTGACGAAAAGCCACTCCTCGCCCAAAAATTTTACGTAATCATCGTACCAAGCGTTGGCGATTGCGGGGCGATTTGTGACGATTAAAACGTTGTGAGCGTCCGCCCGCTTGCAAAAGTCGTAAGCCGCCAGAGTTTTTCCGAAACGCGGTTTGGCGTTCCAGAGAAATTCTGCGTCCGCGTGCCCGTGAAAATATTTCAGCGTAGCCGCGACCGCCAGCTCTTGCTCTTCGCGCAAAGTGTAGGGCATCGCCGAAGAATTTTTCAGCACGCCGCGATTGTCTTTGAAGTCGTGGAAATATTTTTCTGACGCCGCGCCCGTGATTTGGAACCATTCGTTGTCGGATTCCTGACTGACGCCGAGCTTGCGCAGGTACGCATGAAAATCTCTGTCGACAAAAGTTTTTTTCGGGTCGCCGTTGTAGACCGCCGCGCCCGCCCACTCCAAATTAAAAATAATTTCCGCCGTATGCAGTTGCTCTTTTATCCGCGTCAAAACGTCGCGCGTCGTGTAACCGATTTTTGTCCAGCCGTCGTGATAGATCACGCCCGGCGTCGTGTAAGCGTAAATTTTCGGCGCGAATTCCTTTGCCGTGCTAATTTTAATTTTCATTCGGCTCAGCTCCTTTACATTGCCTTGATGTGTCGCTCGATGAATTTTATTTCCGGCGCGTTCAGTTTGTATTTGCGATAAAGTTGCGCGTCGACGTTCCCGCTCCAATCAATCTCACCGCCCGCCGTGAAATTTTGTAGCGGAACTTTTTCCCACGTCGCCGCAGGATTGTGTTGCGTGACTTTTAAAATGCCCAGCATCGCCCGCGCGAATTTACTCTTGATATAAGCTAAACAAGCCGCCGCCGCCTCGCGCGTATCGAACGCTCCCACCGCCGTAAAAGTTTCCGTGGCAATGACGAACGGCTCTTCGACTAGCGGCTCGCTTAAAATTTCGCCGAATTCTCCGGAGCCGGTGGAGCTTGGAATAAAAACTTTGTATTTGCCGAGATTTTCTATGTCGCGGATATGGCTGCGGCGAATCCATTTGTAAATTCGTTGCGTGCCGCCGCGCCCCAAAACTTTTAAATATTCGTCGTCGTCGGGCTTGGCGTCGAAAAAAATTTTCCCAATTTTATCAAAGGCGTTGGTCGCGACGGAAGAATTATTTTCGGCGAAACGATAAGCGGCGCGCGGATAAACAATTTTGCTGAACGGACGGAAATTTTTATCGTCGACGCAAACCTTTTTGTGAATGCTTTCGAGTTCGGGGAAGGGAATAAAAGTTTTAATCGCGCCGAAATTTTTTGTGTCGTCGCGGAGCGTGACAGCAACGCCGCCTTTAATCTTGACGCTACAGAAATATTTTTTAGCATCGGGTGCGTAGTCGAGAACTTTAAAATGCGGGTCTCTGAGCATGCGGCGATTGAAATCTTTGGGCGTGGCTCCCGCGTCGAATAAAAATCTTGCGGGCGTGATGAAGACCGCTTTGTCGGAAATTTTCCGCGCGGCGTCCATGAAGTGATGATAAATTGGCGGTGCGAAAGTTTTGTTGTCGCCGGAGGTGTCGTCTTGATAGGGCGGGTTGCTGATGACGTAATCGAATTTTTTCATGGGAAGACCTCCTGAAAAATTTTCGCCAGAATTTGTAGCCTCGTCGAACAGGGAAATCTGCGCGGGCGGCGGATTCAAAGCGTCCATCTTCCAAAAGTTGCGGCTGATAATTTTGGCGGCTTCGGCAAGATTGGAGTCAGAAAAATTTTCGACGGCTTCAGCAAAAGTCAGCAGAACATTGGCGCGGGCGATTAACAAACTGTCGGCTTGCAGTTCGTAGCCGTAAACACTTTGAAGGGCGCGTTTAGCTTCGGGAAAATTTTTGGCGGCGCGGAGTTTCCTATCGAGAATTCCAACGCGGCATTCGGGAGAAATTTTTTCGCCGGTCTCGGCGTCGTAGCGGTTTGTGATAAAGGGAGCCTCGCCGCAAGCAATTTCAAGCCATGTAGAATCAATTTGCCCGTCGTCCAGCGCGTCAACCATGAACTTGACAACGCGGCTCGGCGTGAAAACTTCGGCGATTGAGCGCGTGCGGAAAAATTTTTCGTCAGCAGATTTGAGCGCGCGCGGTTTTATTTCGGCGCAACCGTCAATCTTCAAGCCGCGCAGCAATATCAGCAGAACGTCTCTAATCGGATATTCGTCGAAGTTGAGCATAATTTTTCTCCAAAAGTTTTTAAAATCATTTTAAGCGAAACTTTTTGCGCGGGCAAGATTTTATGTTATAATCGCGGCGAAAGGAGCGGAAAATTTTTTATGAAAGATGTTCT
>JAFPVP010000174.1 GCA_017412925.1 Selenomonadaceae bacterium | reverse complement strand
CGACTAGGCTTAAATCCCTTAATAGTCTTCACATGGCGCAATTTACCAGTCCAATTCGGTTTTGTCCGGCTCGTATTCGTCGACGCATAGCCATTCTTTTGTTTTGCTCGCTGCACTTTTGGTTCAACTTTAGAGTTTAGCAACACACTCTAGACAATCGAGGAAATTTTTGTTTAAGATGTCGTAAGCGAAATTGACGTGCATTCGATTCGCGCCGCCGTAGTGATTACTTATGGTTGCGTACTCACTATCGGCACTGTAGAGTGAACAGAGGAGCCGTCAACCGCCAACACGCTGTAACGTTTGTATTCTTTCGGATTTTCCAGCGTATCATTGAATTTACGCAAGAGTTGCTCGAATGCTGAAATATTAATTTTACTCCTGCTTTTTACGATTGCCGTCCCCAAGATATAAGAAAAATCTTTGTCGTTAAAGGCACGACGTATCTCTTCACTAATGGAGTTTGCGCCGATGAACAGCAAGAACCACATCATATTGTAAAAAGTCACTTTGCGATTGCGCTTAAAATCTTTTTCGGGCTTAGTGACATATTGCTCTTTACTACCTGCCATTTCTTTTAATATTATTTGCAAATTTTTTTATCAGATTCATTTTATAACCGTCCTTTCGGGACTAGCATAAAATTTTTATTCTTTTTCGTTAAGTTAATGCCATTGACCGCACGGCTGGTCATTCCGGCAGGGGATTGACGGCATAACTTTGAATAAGAGACCGGCTATTAAAAGTCAAGAAGTTGAAGCCGGAACATAAGGTTTGTTATCGCGAAGAACAGCGAAAAAAGCCCGGCATAAGGCTTGGGAACCGAAGAAAATCTGAAAAAATAACGGCAGCAAGAGTAATATCGATTCAAGAGGAGTATCAAAGTTAGCAATGATACGGGCAATCCCTTTGAAGAAAGCGGCGATTGACGATTCGAGTGACTTTAATTGATATTAGCGGATAATCAGCGAAAACCTCGGCGAGGCAATTCTTGGCACAATTCAACGGAAGACTTGCCGAAGCGACGACGAAAAAACGTTGACGGCAAAGTTCGCCTGGAGCCTGAATCTCTTCGGGCGCAACTGTCGCTTCGTCGAGTTTTCTAACCAAACCGGCAGTTGGCAAAGCGAATTCGTTTGACGACAACGTTGCTATTTCGGTCGATAATTGCGGCTTCGTGAAATCTTTTGGCAATATCAATGCCGACTAAAAGATAGAACTTCATCCGGCTCATTATTCCGCAAAACAGAGTTTTTAACAACCTTAGGTCAAGTTTCAACTCTTATTTTATATAACAGGAGGTGTCATTCATGGCTAATTCTGTTTCTAAAGACGACGTTAAATGTTCCTTAAGCAGGTCGTCATTGAGTGGGACAAGCGTAACCTCGCTAAGTTCGCCCCAATTCTACCGTCAATTCCGTAGTTAAGGAGCTGGAGAGCCGCCTCGCCTCTTCAACAACTCAAGCAGAACTTATGAGTGCCGCCGGTAAAGTCAAGCTTGATAATATTCACTTCGACTTTGAAAGTAGCACGCTCTCCTTTCTTACTCCAAAAGGTATCTTGACCTTTGCCGCCCTTTCCTGCGCAACGTCAACGATGCACACGACGCGGAGCTCATTTGCTCCACTTTTCTCGACGCTATCAAACTGCTCGATTGCGGCGTTTATGCCTGGCGCAACCGTGACGACCGGTGTGGCTTCTGAAGGGGTTTTTTGTCTGCACAGCTATCTATTGTATTCCCAGCCGCCCTTGTTCACAATCGGCGTCATAAAATCGCTAAAAGATTGTTTCGAGTTCGTTTCAACTTGCATGACATTATTTTCGTCGGGCGAAAGTTTGTAGTAAATCACCTCTTTGCCGTCGGAATACGTAGCCAGCACAGAATTGGAAGTGCCCATTCGCTGAATCTTAAAAGTTTCCTCGCCGCGTTTGTAGCTTGACTTGAAATTATTCTGCGCTTGAGATCTCTCCATCATCGATAGGAAATTTTCCCAATCCTTAGTGCCGTCCTCGGCTCTGGTTGAGGCTAAGTGTCCTTCAACGTGAGAAGACAAATCGGCGAACAAATTTGACTCGGACAAAATCGCCTTGTCGACGGTGTCGCTGCGCATGACGGTGGTGTACATCGCCTGCACGGACATTTGCACCGCCGGCCAAGTCAGCGTCTTGTAAGTGGGCGGGGAGATATCCTCGGCGGTCAAAGTTTCGTAGTCAAAGGAATTTTCATTCGTGCCGATTGCCTCGTTCAATTTGTTGCTGGAGCCGCCGAACAGATTTTTTATCGAAGTGCCCAGCCCGCCGTTGATAATGACAAGAGCAGCGATTGCTCCGACGAAACCGATAATCAGCGCGTACTCCAAAAGCCCTTGCCCTTTTTGCGAAAAAATTTTCTTTGGAGATTGTGAGGGAGTTTTCATGGTGCTTCCTCCAAAATTTTTTAAAGCGATTTGGATTTTTCCGTCGCCGCGAGCACCGCTTCAATCAGCGAACTGCGCACGCCGCCGCGTTCCAAAACTCTGATACCTTCAATCGTCGTGCCCGCCGGACTTGTGACTTTGTCGCGCAAAACATCGGGGTGTTCGCCCGATTGCAAAACCATTTTCGCCGCACCGAGCAAAGTTTGCGCCGCCAGCTCAATCGCCTGTGCCCGCGATAAGCCCGCCGCAACGCCGCCGTCTGACAGCGCGTCAATCATCAGGAATGCATACGCCGGACCCGAACCGCTCAAGCCCGTCACCGCGTCCATTAATTTTTCCTCGACTTCGACAGCGCGTCCCAGCGTCGACCAAAAATTTTTTATCGCGTCGCCGTCCTGCGCGGCATTTTTATTTAAAGTGTAAGCTGTCATGCTTTCGCCGACTGAAACCGCGACGTTTGGCATGATTCGCACGATTTTATTTTCCGGAAAAAATTTTTCGACGTTTGCAAGTTTTAAGCCCGCGACCGTGTAAGTTATCAGCGTCGACGCGGGAATTTTTTTCTGCAACGCGGCAAAAGTTTTCTCAGCGTCCTTGGGCTTGACGGCGACAATCAGCAAATCAACCGCGTCAAGAAAATTCGTTTCCGTCGAAGCCGCAACTCCGTATCGCGCAGAAAGTTCCGCGCAACGAGCGGGGCGAATTTCGGAAATAAAAATATCGTTCGGAGCAAAAACTTTCCCGCAAATGCCGCGAACGATTGATTCGGCAAGCGCGCCGCCGCCGATAAAGCCGACCTTATTCATTTTTTTACCTCCACGTCAACAATTTCTATGCTCTCTAGTAAGTTCGTCACCTGCCCGCGTATCGCCGCCAAATAAATTTTGTACAGTTCCTTTTGCTCGGCAAGCTCCTCGTCTGTCAAGCCGATTGTGCGTTTCTTGCGTGCCAATTCGTTTATCCTCGCCAAAAGTTCCGGCGTTATCAATTCAATCTCTCCCCTCAAGCAGACTTTCCATCAGCGCGAACGGCTCGTCCTTGTCCGTGAAATATTCAAAAATTCGTTGCTTGTATTCGCTAGTGTGGTCGAAGCGCGTCACGAACCAGCCCGCCAGCTCAATCAAATTCTCCTTGCTGTCCATGCCCTTAAACCACACGGAAAAAGTTGCCAGCTCAAAAATTTTGTAGCCCGTCACGAAGGTAGCGAAATTTTGCGCGAGACTCCCCTCGAATTTCCACGGCAAAATATTTATGAATAGTCCGTTGACAAGAAAATTTTCCAAGAACGCCGCGCAGGTCGTCAAAAAATTTTTCCGCGCCTCGGCAAGTGCTTTAAAGTTCGCCACGATATTTTTTTCGTCGGAGTTGAATTTAAAAACGTCAACGACAGCTCCCATAAATTTTTTGTCGCGCGCCGTTTCAAAGCGATTTTCTCCGTCGTAAACTTTATCCAAGACGGCTAGAATCAATCGGATAAATTTTTCCGCGTCGAAGTTCAAACTTTGAATCATGAGCGGCACCTGCTCCGCCAAAAAAGTTTTTGATTCGTAAGCCGCGATTAATTTTGTCAGCGAGTCCGCGTCGAAGTCCGAAAAAATTTCTTCCAGCTTGTCGAGGAAGAAGCCCAGCACGATTAGCCGCCCGTCAAGTGTAAGCGTGCGCTCCTGCAAAATTGAAATCATCGCCACTTGAATTTCGATTACGTGCTCTTTAAGCTCGTCCGTCGCTTGGATTGCTTGCATGGCGATTTTTCCGCTGAGCGAATGAATTTTTTCCGGCACGTGCACGAATTCAAATTTCATCGGCTCGCGCTCAAATAAAATCATTTCCGCCGCCACGGGACAACTTAAAATCAACGACCGCTCAAAAAAATATCCGAAATTGTTTGTGACGCGCGGATAGGTTGCGCAGGTCTTCGACAAAAATTTTTCGCCGAACTTCAGCTGAAGGCGGCACAGTTTATTTTCGTTAAGGAACGGGCATTGTCGCTTGTCGTTTAGCGTAATAAGATATTCTTCGCGGTCGGGATAAAACTCCATGTGTTGTACAATTTCCCGTGAATCAAGCTGCGAATACTGCTCAAAAGTTTTTGCGTCGATAAAAATATTCCAGCCTTGGCAACAGTGCGCGTCGCATTTGGAGCCGTCGCATTTAAATTTGTCCACGTATTGCGGCTGAAAGTAAAAATATTTTTTCTCCATGAATTCACCCGAAAATTTTTTGGCAAGTATATCACGCGGAAAAAATTTTGTCACTTGACGGCGAAAAATTTGCAGGAAGAATTTTTTGTGGTATTATACGGCGCGGGAGGGGCTTTCGTGGAAAAGTATTATATGGCGGCAATGGGCGGCGCGGACGG
>JAFPVP010000173.1 GCA_017412925.1 Selenomonadaceae bacterium | reverse complement strand
CGCTGTCAAGTTTATTTGATGAAGTTCAGATAAATCGCAAGCAGAATTAATCCTGGCACGCCGAAAAGCCCGACAATCAGCGCGTGGATAAAAGTTATCTTTATCATGATTAGCCCCGTCAAGTTCACGAGGTAGAGAATCGCCGCGCCGATTATGCTGTTCCAAATCAATTTAAATGGCAATGTGATAAAAAATTTCAGCGCAAGGAGTATTAAAATCCCCGCGACAAGTCCGACTCCAATTTCAATCATTCGTCAAAACTCCTCTTGAAAATTTTTTGCGATTTTACAACGCGGCAAGAAATTTTTCAAGGTTACTTTAAATTCTTCGCCGCGCTTTAAGAAATTTTTCAAACCGGTCGCTTTAAAAGCGACGGAACAGTTAGCGCGATTCACCGCCCAAGAATTCAAACGTTATCGCCGCGCTTTAAGAAATTTTTCAAGACGTTGCAGAAAATAGCTGATACCTGCTATAATTCGGCGTAGAAAATTTTAGCGCGGAGGGAATTGTAATGAGTTTGAAGAAAGTTTTTTGCGGGGCACTGGCGGCGACGATGATTTTTTCCGCGTCAGTCTTTGCGGCACCGGAAGATTCCGCCAATGCCAAGCTCGCAAAAATTGAAACTGATACTTACGGCACGGAGCAGAGCGGCGCAATCCTGGACAGAATCAGCCGCCTTGAAAAAAGTTACAGCGGGCAAAACATGATGGGCAACATGAACGCCCGAATCGATGCGATTTACAATGTGCTTTACGAAAATGAAACAAACCCTAGCATTTTGGCGAAAATTAATGCGCTGGAATGGAACATAGATCACGAAGTTCAAAAGGGCGGAATCGACAGACGACTTGAGGCGTTGGAGAATAAAATTTTGGGCAAGATAAACGACGGCACCTTTAACGACAGAATTCGCGCGCTTGCCAAGGCGTCTTACGGCGAAGAAATTTTGCCGATAACGCTGACGCCCATTCCCGCCAACACGCTGATAAAAGTTGCGACGACCATACCCGTCGGCTCCAAGACTCTGCAGGAAGGCGATACTATTCCGATTGAAGTTGTCGAGGACGTTTTTGTTGACGGCAATTTGGTTTTTGCTAGAGGGTTGCCGGGCGAGGGCGTTGTTGTGAACGTTCACCGCGCCAAAAATATTTTCAGCAACGGCAAAATCGAGACGGACTTTAACGCGCTGAAGGCTATCGACGGGCAGGACGTCAATACTTATGCTGGCGTGGAAGCTATCGACGCGATGACCGCCGAATCGATGGCGCGCGGGCTCAGCTTGTTGGGGCAAACTTTTTCGGGCAAGAACAAGGACATTGCAGAAGTTTTAGTTCGCGGGAAAAATATTGACTTGCCGACGGGCGTCGAATTGTATATTCAAATTAAAACGCCGATCACTGTCTACGGCGTGAACGTCAACGGCACCGCTCGTCCTACTCAAGTTGTCAATCCGGCACCGACAATCGAACAGCCGACGGAACAACCGGTTGAACAGCCGACAGAACAGTCGCCAACGCAGGGGCTTTCAGATGACGAGATGACCGCAAAGCCGCCCGCAAGTGAGCCCGTGATTGTGCAAGTAGACCCTGAACCGCCCGCGTCTGCTCAAGAACCGCGACCCGAAGAGGGAAAGACGCTTGATGGTAAAGACGGAGAAATTGTTGAAATTTTTGATGAGGAATGACGATGAAAAAATTTTTTGGCGTCGTATGTGCCGCGCTGTGTGTTGCGTCTACGGCGGAGGCAGTTTACGAGGCAAAATCGGACACGGGCACGGAACTTTTTGATTACATAGAAAATCGGCGGCGCGAGGCTCGCGAACAACAGCTGACGGAAGAGCAACAAAAATTGCTTGACGACATTGACACTGCCATAGAAAATCTTCCGCACGAATATCACGAGGGCGACCCAATCCCCGCAGTGTTCGAGGGCGAGGATATGGTTTATTATTCGGGCAGCGGCGAATTTATTGCTACGGGCAAAGTTGACATTATTCAGCTTGACGGGCACCGCTTCCAGAGCGCAGAGGCGACCGGCAACACCAAACAGCAAATTGTTCGCGTCGACGGCAAAGCGCACGTCCTGCAACTTATGGAAGGTGCTCCGCGCGTCACGCTTGACGGCTACAAAACTATTTACAACTACGGCACGAAGACCGGCACCATGGCTGAAGCCAACGGCAAAATGGGCGAATATTATTTGACGGGCAAGCGGTTTGAATTTTATCCTGACCACATTGTCGTTTACGACGGCACGCAGACCAAATGCGGCGCGAAAACTCCCGATTATCACTTGAGCGCGGAACGCATGGAGATTTGGCCAGAGCAAGTTATCCGCATGTACAAAGTCAAGTTTTGGATTAAAAATAAAGTCGTCGGCACAAAGGAATACGAAGAACGCAAGATGGGCGAGACGGCGCAAAATTATTTCCCGCGCGTCGGCTACAATTCTGACCACGGCGTCTATGTCCGCGACAATTTTGAAATTCCGCTGGCTAAACATTTTAATCTGCTTATCGGTGCTTACGTCGAAACTAAAAAAGGTTTCCGTAGCAAGGCGGAACTCGCTTATAAAAATCGCGACCTGCACGCTTGGCTGAAATACGGCTTCTATGAGGACAGCGACGACCGTTGGATTCAAAAGGAGCCGTCGTTTGATGTTCTGTATGCGCGGCGGCTCGGCGACACGCCCTTGAATTTCAGCCTTGAGGGCGAAATCGGGCATTGGCGGCAAAATGCAAATGCCAGCACTCATCAGGAGTACGAGGTTAATTTGTATCACGACCCGATTGCGCTCGGCAAATATTCTTTATTTTTGCACACGGGCTACAGAATCACCAAAGACAACGTTAAAAACGCCAAAAAAGATAAAAAGACTGTCAAGGGCTCCAGCTACGACGTTTTGCTCGCTAGGGAATTCGACGAAAGGCTCGCGGCTTACGTGGGCTACTCTTACGATAAAAACAATTCGACTAACTCGCTTTTCAATTTCGACGTGGACGACTACTCCCGAAAATTTCAGGCGGGCGTGAGCTGGTGGTTGACGCCAAAAGACCGCGTTGTTGTCGGCGTGAAATGGAATGCAGATAAGCACACCGTCGAAGACGTGGATTATTACTGGTATCATGATTTGCATTGCTCGCAGGCGGTGCTCCGTTGGCGCGGCAAACGCAAGAAATTGGAAGTGCATTGGGAGTTCGTGCCGTGGTGAGCTAATTTAAGGTTCCAAGTTCACGGCAAGCAAAAGTTCTTTGACTCTTACCGAATCATTGCGCCCGCTCTCCTCCAAAATTTTCAGCAGACTGATAGCGCAGTCGAGGGCGTCGAGGTCGGGCTGGTGCAGGTCATATGAATCGTGATGAGCATTCAGCATTCTCTCATGACGAATTCTCTCCAGCTGTTCGAGTACGGCTTTCGTTTTCATTTAAATCACCTCGCGCCGATTATATTTCGGCGAAAAATTTTCTGTCAAGCAATTATTGTCAAATCAGAGGAAGCGAATCAAATTGAACGATAAAAGTTCCGAAGCAAAAAAAATTCACGAGGCGGAGCAAGCCTTCGACAGACGGCGGCGAACGTTCGGATTAATCGTAGGACCAATTTTAGCGGCGGTGGTCATGTTCACACCGATTGACGCGCTGACTTTGGAGGCGCACAAACTTTTGGCAATAATGGTGCTCGTCGCGCTGTGGTGGATAACCGAACCCGTGCCAATTCCCGTAACATCTCTGCTTGGTCCGACGCTGGCGGTCGTCACGGGAGCAATTCCGGCGGGCGCGGCGTTCGCGGCATTTTCCAATCCGATGATATTTTTGTTCATGGGCGGATTCATTTTGGCTAAGGCAATGATGATGCACGGGCTTGATAAACGTTTTGCTTATTGGCTACTGTCGCGTTCGTGGGTCGGCTCCAGTCCGCGCAGAATTTTTTTGGCTATCGGACTGGCAACGGCTCTTTGCTCCGGCTGGGTCAGCAACACTGCAACCGCCGCGATGATGTTCCCGATTTGCTTAGGGCTTTTGAATTCGATTAAAGACATGATGGCGGCTAACGGGCGCGAGATTGATTTATCCGAATACAAATACGCGACGGGCTTAATGTTGATGACAGCTTACTCCGCGTCGATTGGCGGCGTCTTGACTCCGATTGGCACTCCGCCGAACTTAATCATGCTCGGCTTTTTAGATTCAATGCAAGGAATTCACATTTCCTTTTTCGAGTGGATGATTTGGGGTTTCGTCGCAATGGTTTTCTACTTCATAATCGCTTACATAGTTTTATCGAAGATGTTCCCCGCTGACGTAGAAAAAATCGACGGCGCAGAAGAATTCATACGCGCGCGGATAAAAGAACTCGGAGCGTGGACGCGGGCGCAGAAAAATACTTTGTTAGCATTTATTACGGCGGTGTTGCTGTGGATTATCCCTGGCTTCTTGAATATGTTCCTCGGCTCGACGAGTCCGATTTTGAAAATGTACAATCAACTTTTCCCCGAAGCGATTGCGGCAATGGTCGGCGCGTTGTTACTCTTCCTTTTGCCCGTGAATTTTTCCAAACGCGAATTCACAATCAGCTGGAAGGAAGCGTCGGCGGGCATTGAGTGGGGCACGCTGATTTTATTCGGCGGCGGGCTGGCAATGGGCGGCATGATGTACAAGACGGGGCTGTCGCAGTGGATTGGAGATTTAATCGTCAGCGGCATGGGCGGCACGGTCTCGCAAGTCGTCTTAGTCGCGGTGTTCTCGGTCTTGGCGTTGCTACTCTCGGAGCTGACCTCGCACACGGCGGCAACGAACATGATTGGACCTTTGGCAATTACAATCGCGGTTTCGGCGGGTTTAAGTCCGGTTCCAGTGTCCGTCGGCATTGCTTTAAGCGCGTCGCTCGGATTTATGTTGCCGGTTTCCACGCCACCCAACGCCATTGTTTACGCCAGCGGTTACGTCCCGATTACCAAGATGATTAAGACTGGCGTTTACATTGACTTCATCGGGATATTTTGTATCACGATTCCGATTGCCATTTGGCTCGTCGGGCTTATCGTCGGCTGAGTTCAATTTAAAGTTAGGAGTAAAAAAATTTTTGCCATGATTAATTATGTTTGTCTCTTTGCAGTAGCGTTGCTCTTATTTTTTGCGGGCAGTTGGCTTTTACCGATAACCGACCCGACGGAGGCAGTCTATGCGCTGACGGCAAAGGAAATGCTCGCGGCGGGCGATTGGCTGTCACCGCGCATTTACGGCGATTTTTGGTTCGACAAGCCGATAATGTTTTACTGGGAACTTTTAATCGCGTATAAAATTTTCGGCGTCAATGAATTTGCGTCAAGATTTTTCCCTGCAGTCTTCGCGACGCTCGGATTGTTCCTGACGTATTTTTTCGGCGCGAAACTTTACGATAAAAAAAGCGGATTCGCGGCGGCGATAATTCTGGCGACTTCGCTGGAGTATTGGTACATTTCGCACGCCGTGATAACCGACATGACGCTCCTTGTAATGTTTTCGCTGACGTTGGTGAGTTTTTATCGGGGCTACAGCGCAAAAAACCCGCGACTTTATTTAATCGCGTTCGCGGCGTCGGGCGTGGCAGTTCTAACCAAAGGTCCGATAGGATTTTTTTTGCCTGGACTGATAATTTTAATTTTCTTGGCGTGGCAGGGCGACTTGCCGCATTTGAAAGAACTTTTCCGCGCGAAAAATCTTTTGCTGTTCGCGGCGATTGTGGCGATTTGGTATTTGCCGATGACGATAATTCACGGCGCGGAGTTCGTCGAAAATTTCTTGGGCGTGCATAATTTCCTGCGGGCGACGGTCTCCGAATATCAGAAAACCGATGTCTGGTATTATTACTCGCTAGTCTCGCTGATAGGATTTTTCCCGTGGTCTTTCGCGATTATCGGCATTGCTATAAAAAAATTTCGCCGCTTGCCGAAGCTCGACGTGTCCGAAAAATTTTTACTCGTGTGGGCGTTGACGGTTGTAATTTTCTTCCAACTTTGCGCCACGAAATACATAACCTACACGCTGCCCGCAATGATTCCCACCGCAATTTTGTTGTCGCGCTGTTTCGTCAACAGCTGGAAAGTTTTTATCGGCGTGGCGGGCGCGACGCTGATATTTTTCCCGCTGGTTCAATTTTTTGTGGCGGTGCCGCTCGCAGAGGATAATTCGGCGCGGCGGGAGGCTGAAATGATTTTGCCGCTAATCGACGATAAAACTTGCGTCGTAAGTCACGGCGAAAAATATCCTGGCTCGCTGGTCTTCTACACCGGCGCGAAAGTTTATCGGCTGGAGACAAAATACAACTTTTACCACATTAAACCGCAAGCAATGACTTGGAAAAGCAAGAACGTTATGCCTTTCATGACGTTTGACGAACTGCCCGCCGATAAAAATATTTTGGCGATTGTCAGCGTCGATTGGGAAAGAAAATTCCTCGATAACACGTTGTGCAAATGGGAACTCGTCGGCGAAGTTCCGAAGGGCGCACTCGAATCGCTTACAGAAAAAATTTTCTATGGGCGCGAACATAAAGAGCTTAAGTATAAAATTTATCGGAGGGGAATTTAAATGGCGATAGAAGTTGTACCGTATGATAAAAAATTTGTCGGCGCGGCGATAAAAATTTGGAATGAAATCGTTCGCGAGGGAATTGCCTTTCCTCAAGAAGACGAACTCGACGAAATTACGGGCGACGAATTTTTTCGGACGCAATCGTTCACGGGCTTGGCTGTCGACGGCGGCGAAGTTTTAGCGTTGTACATTCTCCACCCCAACAACGTCGGGCGGTGCGCTCACATCAGCAACGCCAGCTACGCGGTTCGTTCTGACCTGCGCGGGCGGCACATCGGCGAAATTATCGTCAAAGATTGCATTGCGCGGGCTAAGGAGCTGGGCTTCCGAATTCTGCAATTCAACGCGGTTGTCGCCACGAACATTCACGCCCGCCATTTATATCAGCGTCTCGGCTTCAAAGAGCTTGGCACGATTCCCGGCGGATTTCGCATGCCCGACGGGTCGTTTGAAGATATTGTTCCTCAGTTTATCGGCTTGACTTAGGAGGTCGGCAAGTTGCAAGAACTAATCAGCATTACCAACAAGATGAGCGGCAAAAAAGTTTTGGTTATCGGCGATATTGTTGCCGACGTCTACGTTGACGGACGCATTTCAAGAATTTCCCGCGAGGCTCCCGTTTTGATTTTGGAGAAAGCTGGAGAAAAAGTCGTTGCGGGCGGCGCGGCAAATGTCATTGCAAATGCGGCGACACTCGGCGCGGAAGTTTTTGCAGTTGGAGTTATCGGCGACGACAATTACGCGGAGAGCTTGCGCAACATTTTTAAGGAACTCGACGTTCACATTG
>JAFPVP010000172.1 GCA_017412925.1 Selenomonadaceae bacterium | reverse complement strand
GCTTTATCTTCGCGTCGTAGAGTTGCAAAAAAAGTGTGCATCTCGCCCCGTCGCCAACTGGTCGCTTGTTCGCAATCAGCTTCTCTTTTCGACAAATTCGACCGCTGATTTTTCTACTTACACAATCTGCTTGACACTGCCCCGCTAAGAGACAATCGACTCTTCCGAAGAAAGGGTCGTTATTGTTATCCTGTATCTTTTGACTATCGTGTCGCTTAAGTTAATGGCATTGCCCATTTTGGTCTCAGGAACGTAACTTATATCGTAGTTCTCATAGCTTGTCTTGTTGACGAGCGTATCATTGCCAACGCCACCTGCGGTTGAGCTGTTGACTTCGAAGTTTTGAATGGGATCGTTACCGCCGAGTGCCTCTATCGTCACTTTTTCCGAAATTCTTCTTCATCCTTTATGTTGACGTTTCTTAAACTCGTCGTGCCTTCTAAAATTATTTTGCCTGTGCCGACATTAACGATAACATTTGCGCCGGTGGAAATTGTCGAGAAAGTATCATTGCCGTCGTCAATTTGTAGCGTCGCGTTCTCATTAAAGCCAATAATCGTATCGAAGCCGTCGCCTTTTTAACCGCATAACTGCTTCGGTTTTCAATTACATCATCGTCGCCACCGTCGATTGTGATATTGTCGGCTTAAACTGAATCGTCACCTTTACCGCCTAAGCCTTCAATCAGCGCGTAATTTAATGGGGCTTCGATAGCGGTGTATTCATTTGTAAGTGAATCATCATTTTCAGTTCCTGTAATGTGAAACGGTTCAAAGAAAAGATTCGGCTCAGATAAAGTTGCCGCTCACTTAAGCGTTATATTCTCTTTGTTGAGCGCGACTAATTAAATTGTTTCCGGACGAATAAGTTAAATCCATTAAATCGTTACCTGCGCCGTTTTCGATAGTTGCTGATCCATAGAAATAACGGCATAACAAAAAAATTTCCGTTGAATTAAAGGGAGAAAAGATTTTTATAACGGAAAAGCAAAAGCCCCGACGTTCGCCGAGGCTTGAATTTTCTTTATGGAGCCGGCTAAGGGACTCGAACCTTCGACCTGCGCATTACGAATGCGCTGCTCTACCAACTGAGCTAAGCCGGCGAATTAATTCAACGCGCTAACTTATACCACTTTAGCTTTTACATGTCAAGGAAATTTTTTATCCGGCGAATTCTTCAGGGCGAGCGTCTAAAATTTTGTGCCGCCACAGCAGAGCTTTGACAATGCGTTGAGCCGCGAGCCCGTCGCCGTAGGGACTTTTTGCCTCCGCCATTTTGCGATAATCCGCCGCGTCGGTTAGCAAAAGTTTCGCCGCGCCGTAGACTGCCGCTTGATTCGTGCCGATTAATTTAACAGTGCCCGCGTCGACAGCTTCGGGGCGTTCGGTGGTGTCGCGCAGAACTAAGACGGGCTTGCCCAGCGCGGGAGCTTCCTCCTGCACGCCGCCCGAATCCGTCAGAATCAACGTCGCGCGATTCATCAAGTTGGCGAACGGCTCATAATCCAGCGGGTCAATCAAACAAACTCTTTCCAGCCCGCCCAGCTCCGCGTTGACGACTTCGCGGACTTTGGGATTTTTGTGCACGGGGAAAATTATTTCAACGTCGGGGAATTCTTCGACCAGCGATTTTAAAGCCTTGTAAACTTGACGCATGGGCTCGCCCAAATTTTCGCGGCGATGCGTGGTGACGAGGATAACGCGCTTGCCGTCAAGATTAAAGTTTGGGAAGTCGAAATCTGCGCGGACGGTCTGATAAAGCGCGTCGATGACAGTATTGCCCGTCACGAAAATTTTATCGGCGTCGACGCCCTCGCGCAGGAGATTTTCTTTGGCGGTTGAAGTCGGTGCAAAATTTAAATCGGCAAGTGAGCCCGTCAAGCGGCGATTCATTTCTTCGGGGTAGGGCGAAAATTTATTGCGCGTGCGGAGCCCCGCCTCCACGTGCCCGACTTCGATTTGATGATAATAAGCCGCCAACGCGCCCGCAAAAGTCGTGGTCGTGTCGCCGTGAACCAAAACCACGTCAGGTTTCGCCGCACTCAAAACTTTATCCAAGCCCAAAAGTGCACGGCTCGTTATGTCAAAGAGCGTCTGCCCTTCCGACATGATATTTAAATCAAAGTCTGGGCGAATGTCGAACAGTTTTAAAACTTGGTCGAGCATTTCGCGATGTTGCGCCGTGACTGCAACGACTGATTCTATTTGCGGATATTTGCCCAGTTCCAACACCACGGGAGCCATTTTTATTGCTTCGGGGCGCGTCCCGAACACAGACATAACTTTTAACTTTTTCATAAGTTTCACCTAATTAATCGGACGGGCGATGCCCAATTTTTTTACGCCGTAGAATATCGCCGCGAAGACGAAAACCAAAATCAACGCCGCGATTTGATAACTGACCGCCGTCAAAGCTATCGCGCTCAGTCCGAACAATGCGCTTATCACGTACATTAACAAAACTGCTTGCCGTTGCGTGAAGCCCACGCTCAAAAGCCTGTGGTGCAAGTGTCCTTTATCCGGCTTGAATATCGGCACGCCGCCGCGCAGTCGTCTGACTATCGCAAACGTCGTGTCTAAAATCGGCAAGCCCAATGCAAAAATCGGAACGACCAGCGCGATTGTCGCCACAGATTTAACTGCGCCCGTCACGGAAATTCCTGCGAGCATGAAGCCCAAGAACATTGAGCCCGTATCGCCCATGAAAATTTCTGCGGGGTTGAAGTTGTATTTTAAAAAGCCGACCGCCGCGCCCGCTAATGCCGCCGTCATCACTGCCACTAAGATAAAATTTTGCTCCAGCGCGATTAAAAGGATTGTAAACGACGCTATCGCCGCTACGCCCGCCGCCAAGCCGTCAAGCCCGTCGATTAAATTTACCGTGTTCGTCAAGCCCACCAACCAAAACATCGTCGCGGGAATTGCGAACCACTCAAGATAGATGTAATCGCCGAACGGGTCAGTTACAAAATCTATCCGCACGTCGAAGCCCAAGACTAACACCGCCGCCGCGCAGATTTGCCCCAGAAGTTTTATTTTGGCGGGAAGATTTTTGTAGTCGTCGACAAGTCCGAGCGCGACGATTAAACTGCCCGACAACACCAGCCCGACCGTCTCTTTGATTTGTTCAACGTCAAGCCCGTACTTTATCGCGACGAAAATTATCGCCGCCGTGAAGCCTGCGTAAATCGCCAGCCCGCCGATTCGCGGGATTGGTTTTTTGTGAACTTTTCGGGCGTTGGGCGCGTCCATGGCTCCCGTCTTCTTCGCCAGCAAAATCACCGCCGGCGTAGCCATAAGAGCCACAACCAACGCAACCGCGAACGCCCATGTATATATCGGCATTTAATCAACCGTCCTGTTCAATATTTATGCAAAGGATTTTACAACAGCGGCTAAAACTCGTCAACGCGGCGCAGATAAAAATTTTTTACAAACTTGAAACTACCTTGAAAAGCGGCATTTCCTGTTGTATAATCGCGGTAAAAATTTTCAATCAATTTACAAGGGGGAAACTGTAATGATTTACACCGTAACTTTTAATCCCGCGATTGACTACATTATTCGGCTCGACAAGCTCACCACCGGCGCAATTAACCGCGTGACTTATGAGCAGGTGCTCGGCGGCGGCAAAGGCGTCAATGTTTCAATCGTGCTCGGCAATCTCGGTCACAAGTCAACGGCGACGGGCTTCCTCGCGGGCTTCACGGGCGATGAAATTGTTCGCCAGTTGCGCGACTTCAACGCCGCCGATGACTTCGTTAAGCTCGACGACGGTTTCTCCCGCATTAATGTAAAAATTAAAGCTGACGTTGAGACCGAAATTAACGGGCAGGGACCCAAAATCAGCGAGGCAAAGCGCGAGGAACTCTTCAAGAAACTCGAACAACTCGGTGCGGACGATACGCTGATTCTTTCCGGCTCCATTCCAAACACGCTCCCCGATGACATGTACGAACAAACTTTGGCAAGGATTCAAGGCAAGGGTATTCGTTTCGTCGTCGACGCGGAAAAAGGTCTGCTCCTTAAAATTTTGAAATTCAATCCGTGGCTCATCAAACCCAACAATCACGAACTCGGCGATATGTTCGGCGTCAAGCTCAAGACTG
Organism: Selenomonadaceae bacterium; assembly: GCA_017412925.1. Classification (GTDB taxonomy): domain Bacteria; phylum Bacillota; class Negativicutes; order Selenomonadales; family Selenomonadaceae; genus Quinella. The sequence continues at coordinate 5,367 of JAFPVP010000172.1, read as the reverse complement.
ACGAGGAAATTGTCGCTCACGCCAAAAAGCTCCAGGAAAAGGGCGCGCGCAATGTCTTAATTTCTATGGCGGGCGACGGCGCAATTTTCGTTCCCGAAGGCGGCGCGACGTTCTTTAAATCCCCCGCTCCCAAAGGCAAGCTCGTCAACTCGGTCGGCGCGGGCGATTCCATGGTTGCGGGCTTCGTTGCCGGCTACATTGAAAGCAACGGCGACTATGAACGCGCCTTCAAGATGGGTCTTTGCACCGGCTCGGCGTCAGCGTTCTCCGAAAATCTCGCCACTCGTCCCGAAGTCGAAGCTCTGCTTAAAACTCTCGAATAACTTCCCCCCTTGCCAAAAACGACAAAGGCGGTGTTTCTATGAAAATTACAAACTTTATCTCGAAAAAATCTATCGCGCTGAATGTGCACCCGACGGACAAAAACGACGCAATCGATATGCTGATTGATTTGTTGATGACGGCGGGCACAGTAAAGGACAAGGCAGTTGTTAAGCGCGACGTTTTAAGGCGCGAGGCTCAAGGCTCGACGGGGCTGGCGAACGGACTGGCAACTCCGCACGCGCAAAACAATGCCGTCAAGCGTCCGGCAATCTCGATAATCACCGTGCCCGACGGCGTCGAATTCAATTCACTCGATAACAAACCTGCGCGGCTGTTGATTCTGTTCGCGGCACCCGAAAAAGCCGACGATACCGCAATGACTAACATGGGGCGGCTTGCGGTCTTGTTAATGGACGACGACTTCAAGGAAAATCTTATCAAGGCAAGTTCGCCCGCCGAAGTCATCAAAATTATCGACGACAAGGAAGCCGAACGCTCCAAAAGTGAAACGCCCGAACCTGACGTTTCCGCCAACACAAAAATTATCGCGGTCACGGCTTGCCCGACGGGTATCTCCTCTTCGTTCATGGCTCGCGAATCCCTTAAGAAATGCGCCGAGAAATTGGGCTTGAGCATTCGCGTTGAAGTTCACGGCGCGGCGGGCGTCTATCACGCGCTCAGCGACGAGGAAATTAAAAACGCCGATTATGTCATCATCGCGGCGAGCAAGAAAATTCCCATGAAGCGTTTCGACGGCAAGATGATGATTCAGACGGCAGTCAACACGGGCATTCGCAAGCCGGAGCAACTCTTTAAGCGAATCGAATCCGGTCAAGCGCAACCCTTCCAAGCCACGGAAGACGACGAAACTTTGGGCGAAAAACTTTTCAACAAGATTAAAAGCATTTTCTCTTAAACATTAGAAGATGCCCTCGCTATGTCAAGACATCTTCTGAAAGTCTTCTTGTTGGCGGCGTTTCTCGTTATGTTCGCACAGAGTCTGGTCTCTGCAAGTATTCGAGTTTCAATAGAAAATCAGACAGGATTGGATATTGTCTCACTTAAGACGACTTTTTACAGTAATGGTGCTGGCAAGTTTGAGTTGCTTAAAAATGGAGAAGTCTTTAGAAACAATCTCGTCCTTCCTGTAGTATGGGGCGACAACGAAAAATCAAAAACCATGCACCTTTATGCGACTTTTCAGAACGGTGCGACTAAATACTTTGGCGGATATTCTATTAGTCAAGGTGCTAAAGTAGTACTTCGGTAATATTGTTTGGTGAGTATGACAAAACGCTCGCGGCTAAATTTTTTATAAACGTCAACAGTCGGCTTTGTCCGATTGATATAACCGCCGTCAAAATTTTGGGCGGCGGCAGAAATTATTCATTCATAAGGTTTGTAGTAAGGAGAAGTGCACTATGAGAGTTACCGATTTGCTCAAAAATGCGAGCATTGATCTCGGTGCCAAAGTCAAGGATAAACCGGACGCAATATCGCATCTGGTTGACTTGATGGAAAAGGGCGGCAACCTCAAGAACAAAGAACAGTACAAAAAAGACGTTCTTGCTCGTGAGGCGTCCGGCACCACGGGGCTCGGCGACGGCATTGCTACGCCGCACGCCAAATCAGCCGGCGTCAAGGCTCCCGGTCTTGCTGCCATGACCATTCCCGACGGTATTGACTTCGAGTCGATGGACGGCAACCCCGCGCGTTTGTTCTTCGCAATCGCGGCACCCGACGGCGGCAACGACGAACATTTAATGATTCTGTCGAAGCTGGCAACAATGGTTATGGATCCCGACTTCAAGGAAGCTTTGATTAAGGCGACCACGAAGGAAGAGTTCCTCAAAATTATCGACGACAAGGAAGACGGCAAATTCCAAGCCCCCGAAAGCGCGTCTTCCGCTCCCGCTCCTGCCGCCGACCACATTCAAATTTTGGCGGTCACGGCTTGCCCGACGGGTATCGCGCATACCTTCATGGCGGCGGAAAGTTTGGAACAGCACGCCAAAAAACGCGGCATTTCCATTAAAGTTGAGACGAACGGCTCCGGCGGCGCGAAAAATGTTTTGACGGCTGATGAAATCGCCAAAGCGGACGGCATTATCGTTGCGGCGGATAAAAACGTTGCAATGGCTCGTTTCGACGGCAAGCACGTTGTCATCACAAAAGTTGCTGACGGTATCAACAAGGCTGACGAACTCATTGACAAGGCGTTAGGCGGAAATGCTCCGATTTACCACGCCAAAGCTGGCGAATCTGCGGGCGACAGCGGCGGTGGGGGCGGCGAAAATGAAAGTGTTGGTCGCCAAGTTTACAAGCACCTGATGAACGGCGTTTCGCACATGCTCCCGTTCGTTATCGGCGGCGGTATCTTAATCGCGCTGGCATTTTTAGTTGACGGTTTTTCCGTGGATTTGAACAGCTTGCCCGCCGAAGAACGCAGTAAGTTTGGTTCGATAACTCCTGTTGCGGCGACCTTCATGGGCATTGGCGGTGCGTCGTTCGGATTTATGTTGCCCGTTCTCGCAGGATTTATTTCTATGTCAATCGCTGACCGTCCCGGCTTAGCGGCGGGTTTCGTCGGCGGCGCACTTAGTGCTTCTAACGGCTCCGGTTTCTTGGGCGCATTGCTCGCGGGCTTCCTTGCCGGTTTCATTGTCAACTGGCTCAAAAAAGCTCTCAGCTTCCTGCCGCCCTCGCTGGAAGGCACCAAGCCGATTCTGTTCTATCCGTTGCTTGGCGTTTTGTTTATCGGTTTGATTTGTAATTTCGTTATTGGTCCGCCTGTCGCGGGTATCAACGAGGCACTTAAAGATACGCTTGCCAACATGGATCCTTCTGCGAAACTCGTCATGGGCGCGGTTATCGGCGGCATGATGGCTGTCGACATGGGCGGTCCTTTGAACAAGGCGGCTTACGTCACGGGCGTCGGTCTCTTGGCTGATGGCAACTATTACGTCATCGCGGCGGCTATGGCGGGCGGCATGGTTCCTCCGATTGCGATTGCAATAGCGATTGTTTTCTTTAAGAACAAATTTACTAAGAGTGAGCAAAAGACAACTGTTACGAACGTAATAATGGGGCTTTCGTTCATAAGTGAGGCGGCGATCCCGTTCGCAGCAGGTGACCCGCTCCATGTTATCCCCGCGTGCGTCGTCGGTTCAGGCTTAGCTGGTGCTCTTGTCATGATGTTTGATTGCACATTAATGGCGCCACATGGCGGAATTTTCGTTGTTCCGACTATCGGCAATCCCTTAATGTATCTCCTCTCAATTATTGTCGGTTCGGTTGTAGGTGGCGTGATTCTCGGTCTTATCAGAAAGCCTAGACCACAAGATTGATATAATAATAACTTCCGAATGAAAGCAAAAAGGCGGCAGGCTCGAAAGCTTGTCGCCTTTTTTTGTGTTTAGAAGTTAATTATTCGTCACGTTGCATCAGGTACTCGACAGGGCAATTTAAAATTTCTGAAAGCTTTGCCCACTCTGCTTCCGTAAATCTCTTTTTGCCGTGCATTTTTTCGGAAATTGATTGATGAGACAAACCCATAAGTTTACCAAGCGCAGTGTACGTCATCTTCCGTTTATCCAGTTCTTTCGCCAGATTTTTGAACGGAGTTTTGCCGCGATTCGACGTTTTTACCGCAACCCCGTCGTCGCGTGCCATAAGGTATTCGGCGGGGCAACCTAAGATTTCGACGAGCTTATCAATATCTTTCGCCGTGAAGTTCCGCACACCGAGTATTTTACGAGAAAAATTTGCTTGCGATATTCCCAGAAGTATAGCGAGCGAAGTGTACGTGAGATGGAGTTCGTCCATTACCTTGAGCAAATTTTTGTAGGGAGTTTCGCCGCGATTCATTTTTGAAAATTTTGTGAGGTTTTCTCCCGTGTGATGTTTCCCGAAGAACGGATTTTTTTCGCCGGCTCTCGACGTCAATATTGTCGGCAATCCGTCGTCGCGTTGGAGCAGATACTCGATAGGGCGATTGAAAATTTCTACGAGCTTTTCGGCGTCTTTTTCCGTGAAGAATCGCATGTCGCGCATTTTCATTGAAAGAGCTGGTTGAGTCAAGCCCATGCGTTCAGCGAGCGCGGAGTACGTCAGTTGCAGTCGCTCCATTTCGATGAGCAGATTTTTGTAGGGAGATTCGCCGCGATGTTTTTCTGACAATACCAAGCAATTTTCCAATGTATGGTGCTTGCCTAAAAAATTTTTGTTATTGCGATTTTTCTCGCGGAGTATGGCTTTTGTTTCTTCCGTGTGGTGTCTGCCGTAGAAGGGATTACTTTCGCCTGGAAGACCTTCGCCGCCGTCAGTCAAGTTGTAGCCGTTCGGGAACTTACAGTTGAAGTAAGCAATGTAAAAAACTTCCTTCTCGTTGAGTTCCTCTTTGCTGTTGCATACAGCGACAATGTCGAGCGCAAAATTTTCCCAGCCGTCCCTTTGAATCGCTTTGTCGACGAATTGGTCGCCGGTTCTGTGCTGGTAGATTCTCCGCTTGAGGTTGACCGTCTGCCCGACGTAAGCCATGTCGTCGAGCACGTTAGTGATTTTGTAGATGATGCCGTAAGCCATAATATCAAGCCACCTTTCTTGACAAGCAAGGCGCAGGGTTGTAAAATTTGTAACGGAAGGGCTCTGCGCTTTGTTGTTTGTTTTTTGTTTTAACGATTTAATCTTAACATACACAGGGCTTTTCCGTCAACGACGACAAAACAAAATCCCCCGTTCAAGCTGAGCGAGGGATTTTTTGATAAGTTATTAATTGCGATGTTTCATGCGAACGACGGTGATACGCGGGTCGGAGCCGCGTTCCAGCTCCATGACCATGAACGAGCCGCGTGTATCGTCGCGTGATTGGGAAGCACTGCCGTCTTCCGTCAACGACGACAAAACAAAATCCCCCGTTCAAGTGAGCGAGGGATTTTTTGATAAGTTATTAATTGCGATGTTTCATGCGAACGACGGTGATACGCGGGTCGGAGCCGCGTTCCAGCTCCATGACCATGAACGAGCCGCGTGTATCGTCGCGTG
>JAFPVP010000171.1 GCA_017412925.1 Selenomonadaceae bacterium | reverse complement strand
GAGGAGCAACTAACCGACGACTTGCACCCCGTGCTTAGGCAAATCAACGGCATGATAGCCAAGGCGGAGAAAACTTCCCCGACGCTCGCCAAACTGATGAAGGAGGACATCAACCCGTATCAGATGATGAGGCTCCTTCGCGGCGTGGGCGGTTTGGGCGAATTAATGCTCCATTCTAACGCCAAAAATATTGAAGACGTTCGCAATCTGCTCGGAACGCTTTATCCGCGTCTAAAATTCGACAGGCTGAATTCGCTAGATATGATAGTGGACATGGCGGGCGGGAAAGAGCACGTCGACGGGCTGATAAAATTCGCCGTCGCCAAACTAGATAAGGAAATGCACGAGAAACTCCGCGAAGACCCCGACGCAGACCTTAGACCGCAATTCAGCGAGGCGGTTGACGACGAAGTAATTCAAGCCGGCGAAAAGCAATACGCCGCCGCACACCGCGCTCTAATCACCTACTCAAATATTTTGGCGTGTATTCAGCATGACGCGGGGCTGATAACCGATTCCGAGTTCGGTAAACTTATGAAGGGCTGGAAAAATTATGTGCCGATGATTAGGGTTTTCGAGGACGGCGAGAAGTTCAAGTTAGAGGACAGCCTAAAGCCGAAAACGGGCAGTAAGCGCAACACCTACAACATTTGGGAGACGCTGACACAAAACACCTACGACGCCTTGAGCCGCGCCGAACGCAACAAAGCGATTCAGCAACTTGCATTCTACGCGCGAATTGGCGAATTTGGCGATATTGTTCAAGAAGTCGAGACGAGCAACCCCAGCAAAAATATTATCCATTTCCGCGAAAACGGCGAAATAAAATATTTGAAAGTTTTCGACCCAGCGGTCGTTCGCGCCGTCGAAAATATTTACAGCCCCGCCGACACCGCCTGGATAATGAAATTTCTCAAGGCGACGATGAGCTTCGTGCGAACTATGCTCACACAGGGAAACTTTGACTTCTCGATTGGCAATCTGTTCCGCGACATGCAGGACGCTTTTATTCACAACCGGCACGCCGACGCAAATCCGTTCGTGGCTCTGCTCAACGCCTTCCGCGAAGGTTTCAAGGGCTTTGGCTTCAAGCGCATGTTCAAGGAGAAAAGTCTCGTGCCGCATGATACGGATTGGGCGGAACTCAACGCTTTGGGCGGCACGCAAAGCACGTTCGTTTCCGAGGACGTCGACCAGCTGCGACGCTCCATGAATAAAATTTATCGCAAAACTTTTAAGGAAAGTTTCAAAGAGGCTCCGCTTTTCACATTGCTTGACCGTATGCAGTGGCTTTCGGAACAGACCGAGTACATGACGCGCTTAAATTCCTACAAACGCGCCAAAGCGGAACTCGCTAAGCAACGACCCGACGGCAAGGCGACATTGGCGGACAAAAGACTTGCCGCGCTGGAAGCCCGCGACGCCTCAATCGATTTCGCAAAAGCGGGCACTTCGACGCGCAAATTTAATCGGCTGGTCATGTTCGCCAACGCGCAAGTGCAGGACTGGGCAAAGTGGGGCGTAATCGGGCGCGACCTTTTCAAAGGCAGCGAGGCTCGCGAGATTGCCCTGCAAAAAATCGGGCGGCTGATGTTGACGGGCGTTTTGGCGGCTTTGTTGCAAGCGGCATTGAATTATTCGGACGACGACCGCCGCGAAAAATATAAAAAACGCCCCTATTGGGAAAAAGAAACTTATTGGATTTTCGCCTGCGATTTATTTGGCAAAAGTTTGAGAATTCCAAAAGGGCAGGACATCGGCACGCGCTTTGTTTCGGCACTCACGGACGAATTTATCGGCAAAGCACTCGACGACGACCCAGTTTCAGCCAAACGAATTTTAAAAGTTATCACGAACGCGATTCCGTCGATTATCCCGTCGCTAATCGAGCCCGCCTACGAAGTGCACATGAATTATTCCAGCTTCCGCGACGCGCCGATTGTCCCCGTCGGGCAACAAAATCTTGATAAGGCGGCGCAGTACGGCAAAAATACTTCGAGCTTCGCAAAACTTTTCGGGGAGATGACGGGCTGGATTTCGCCGCGCGGTGTCGATTATCTTATCAGCGGCTACCTCGGCTCCACGGGAAAATTTTTAACCCGACTTCCCGATTATTTCACGCACGGAGGAACTGTCGACGACGTTTTAATGCTCCGGCGATTCGTCTTTGACCCGAACGAAAATCCGAAAACCGTCAAGGCGATTAACCTGTCTTTGGCGGGTAGCACCAGCGACGGCACTCTCTACACTACCTTGCCCGTTTTTTCGGCTGGCACTGCACCCATTATCCTCGCCAGCACTGTCTTCCAATTCCAACTGTGCGCTACCTAGACCGACAATTTCAAAGCACCAGAGCCGCTCACTCTCGCCTTTTACGCTTAAAGAGGTGTAAATCATGTCTGACATCATCACTACCAAACGTTCTTTGTAGATTACCACCACTTTTTCTAACAGCGATTCCTCCATTGTCGCTATTTCCGACGCTCGCGTTATCAACGAGAAAACCATTCTCGACCTAGCTTAAGGGAGGTGTCTTCGAATAATGCCCAACAAAGAAGAGAATAAAAAGCTCCTGCGCACCGTCGTTAAAAACAGGAGTGCCGCCTCGCTCCTTACACTCAAGCGGCACTCTTTCTTTTCTTACTACAAAAGGTATCTTGACTTTTGCCACCATTAGGGGCAATGGCATTAACTTAACGAAAAGGGATAAAAATTTTAT
>JAFPVP010000170.1 GCA_017412925.1 Selenomonadaceae bacterium | reverse complement strand
TTTATCTTTTGCCCTGCCAGTTCCTCAAGATTTGATAATACGTAATCTTCGCGCCTATCATCTTCAAGAAAAATTCTTTGCGCGGGTCAAGCTGTTTTTCAACTTTAGTTTTTGGACTCCGCGAACATCTGCCGCCGTCAGTTAAGTTGTAGCCCTTCGGATGCTTGCAATCCAATTTCTTGATGTAAAATCTTTCTTGCGCGTCGAGTTCCTCCGGCGTCTCACATTCCACAAGGACTTCACGAGAAAAATTTTCCGCACCGTCTCTCTGAATTGCTCTGCCGAGAAGTGAATCTGCTTCCACATGTTCAGAAAATCTTTCTTCAAGCGTACGCGTCGTTTGTCCGACATATTTTTTGCCGTCAAGCAAATTCGTGATGAGATAAACGATTCCAAACATAAAAGCTTCCGCCTTTCAGTTGACAGGCAGAGCGCAAGCGTTATAATGAATACGCAAAATGGCTCTGCCGTGTTAGATATTGAGTTTTCAACGATTCAATCTTAGCACTGCAGGGCTTTTTCTGTCAATAAAACACGGCGTACAAACTTTTGACATCAGGGGTGCTTAAAGGATTTCGTATCGGTCGAATATGGAAAATTCCTCGCGAAAGTTTGAACCGTTATCTCATTGAGCAAACCAGCATTTTAAACAAAAAATGAGCTTGGCTAATTTACGCCAAGCCCACTTTCATTTAAGACAAATTTTTTCGGTCAGTTCTTGCCAAAGATTCCGTCAATCATTTTTTGAACATCTTCATCGCTTGTACCTTTGAACGGAGGTTCATTTATATTGAAATTCTCAATAGCATTCGCTTCCGCACCTTTAATAGCGTATTCATTTACGGCACGCGACAATGGAGTGAAAACATAAAATGGATTTCCTTCCTTATCCATATTCGTATGACAAGCAAGTCCCGTTGTTTGGAGTCCGTTTATTTCAATAGAGTAAGGAATGTCTTCACTATCATCAATATGCTCGCTTAAAAATTGTAAATATTCATCCAGCGAAGCAGAAATGATGTGACATATCCTAAAATATTGAGAGCGGTCAATGGCATCGTCTATCCAAGCCTTCGTCGCATTAATAATGTATATCAATTTCTTGTCGGTGTCGACTTTGCCTATAAGGTCTATAATTTTTCTTCCGACTTCTTGCTTTTCTTTTTCGCTCGACATTTTACCAATCAGCTTGAGTTTGTCATCGTCACTCAAAATTCCGCTGTTGAAAAATTTGTCGATGTTGTCCCAAAATTTCCATTCGTGATAAAGAAAAGGTGCTTTTTTCCTTAAAAGATCTTTTATATGTTTGGCTGAAGACACACAGCCGACAATGCTCAGAAAATCGTATGTGTATTGTCCAAGAGGTGCCAATGATTTTATTGTTTCCAAATCCATGTTACATACTCCTTAAAACTCAATCGTTGGTAAGCCGTACACAATGTCCAAAGTTTTCAAGCTCACAGTTATTGAACTCAAGATTAAATCCAAAATGTAGCGCGGGTTATCGTGTTCAATCGCCCAATCGTTCGGATTGTTTACAATACCGCTCGCCGAATCCGTTTTTATCTGATAGCGGTCGATTATCCACTCAAGAGGACTGCGCCCGTTGACCACGTATTCAAAACTGCGCGGCAGAATATTTTTTATCGTGATGTCGCGGTTGTATTTTAGCGTCGTCTTGTCTTTGGACAGGCGCATTTTTTTTACGCGATAATCTTCAGCGCGGATTTCAACTTCCACGCCGTCGGGTGCCGGTTGCGTCTCGTAATTCAAATGAATTTCGGCAAGGTTGCGACCGGCTCGGCTCAACTGCCAAAATTTTTTAGCGTCGGGTGTCAAAATGATTCGCGGCAAAGATTTTTTCAGCTCGGCAGAAAATTTTTCCCGATAAGCCGGCAAATGCAAGAATCCGTACACGTAATAGAAAATATCTTCCCGCGTCACGTCGCCGCCGTATAAAAGTTTTGCTCGATTCCAAATAAAATCCGTCACGCCGTCGCGCCGCGTCAGCTCCTCGCCGAACAAATTTCCCTGCGCCGCCTCTTCGTACCAATACAACGGAAAACATTGCGCCTTCTCTACCATGTCAAGGCACGGAATTTTATCGACGATGAGCACAGAAAAATTTTTTCTGGCACTTGAGCCCGTCACGCAGATTAAAAGATTTTCTTCGTCGTGCGGAAACAAGGCGTCCATTTGCCCGCGCCTGTGAATCATGCCCGCACCGAAGTAAAGATTTAATTTACAAAAGGGTCGATACATACCCTCGACAATTTGCGCGGCGTCAAAAGTATATTCGCGCTTGCGGCTTTTATTGTCAACGGCGGAACTCGTCCAAACAAACTTAGTAGGGTCAACGTCCGTCGGCTCGTGCGTGTTGTAGTAGTCAATCGTCGTCTGCATGTTCGTTTCAAGAGCAGTCCGCGAAAAATTATATACCCAAGCATCGCGGTTGGTATTCAATCCCAACGAATTAACGACGAAGAAACTGTGAGCTTTGCCGTCGAATTTTTTATCGGGAGCGAGAGGAATGAACGTGTCGAATTCGTCGCCGCGCTGATTAATCCAATCGCCTTTGTCGTTGGGAGTGAGCGGCTTGAAGAAGTCGTTTAGGACGTTGGGCGTGCGTGTAAGGAGTTCAAGCTTTTTTTCGCGTGTCTGGTAGTCGTCAGTTTGCGCATAAAAAATTTTGGCGTCGCCCACGTGTTCGGGATTTTTAACAAGAATTGTAATCGCAACGCCCGTTTGGATGTCGAAAACGTTTTCGCCGTCCTTTTTTTGGTCGCTTTTCTCTTTATTGCGAATGTCGCCGCGCAGATTGAAGACGTAAATTTCACTGAACTCTTTGACGAAACAATCTCTCATGCCGCGATTGGCGTCTTTGTCAATCCAGTTTGCATTGGTGACGAAGCCGATAACGCCGCCGTCTTTGATACGGTCAGCCGCCCAACGAAACGCCTTGATATAGCTGTCGTAAAGTGATTTTACTGATTGTGCGTTTGCACCTTTGGCGTAAGTGGCGGCGATTCGGTCTTCAATCTTGCCGTAATAAGTATTTTGATTGTTATCATTGGCAGAAGTTTGCCCGACGGAATAGGGCGGATTGCCGACGATAACTTCAATGCGAGTTTTGATTTGCTCCTTAACGCGCTCGGAATTTTCTTTCATCGGCTCGCGAAATGCTTTAAAATCTGTCTGACCGCGTGCGTCTTCGTCTTGTTCGTAGGCTTGAAAAGTGTCCGTGAAACAAATGCCCTCGAACGGCTGATAACTTTTGGCGTCAACGGCGTTGTGGAAGGCGTTTTCGATATTAATCGCGGCGATGTAGTAGGCGAGCAAGACAATTTCGTTGGCGTGAAGTTCGCGGAAATATTTTCTGAACATGTCGCGCGGTTTAATCAAGCTGGATTGAATAAGGCGCGTAATGAAAGTTCCGGTGCCTGTGAACGGGTCGAGGACGTGAACGCCGCGACTTGAAAGAGTTTTGCCGAAATTTTTCTTGAGGACTTCATTGACGGAGCGCAAAATAAAATCGACGACTTCGACGGGCGTATAGACAATGCCGAGGCGTTCGACGGTTTTTGGCGTAGCGATTTTGAAAAATTTTTCGTATAGTTCGATGATAATTTTTTGTTTATCTTCGGCGGTCGTGGCGATTTGACAACGTTCGCGCACCGAATCATAAAATTTTTGGAGTTGAGCGGAGTCTTCGGTGGTGTCCTTAATATCAAGTTGCAACAAAATATTTTCGAGCGATTTGGAGATTGGATTATTTTTGGCGAAGGAATAATTTTCAAATAGAGCCTCAAAAACGGGACGTGTAATAATATGTTGCGCGAGCATTTCAATCGCGGCGGCGTTGTCGACGGTGATATTTAAATTTTGCCGGAGATTGAAAACAAAATTTCCGAAATTACGTTGCGCGGCGTTATCGGTGGCGATTAGATTTTTAATTTGGCTTACGTGGCGTTCGGCGATTTGCGCGATGTCCTTAGCCCATTGCTCCCAATAACGACGATCGCCAACGTGCTCAACCATTCGGGCGTAGAAGAACTCTTGCCAATCACCGAAATCGAGATTTATTTGAATATCGTCGTCGCCTCTACAGATTATGATATGCCCGTCGTCATCAGCGGGATTTTTGCCGTTTGCGAGTTTAAGTTTAATATCTTCGATAAAAATATCAATGCGTCTATCGTGAGCGCGCATGGCGTTTAGGACGTCCCAAATTACGTTGTAAGTTTTGCTTTTTGAAAGAACGTCTTCGGGCTTTTTATCAAGCGGCACGACGACGGGGATAATAATATAGCCGTATTTTTTATCGCGAGCCTTGCGCATGACGCGCCCGACAGCTTGAACAATATCGACCTTAGATTTTTTTGACGACATAAAAATCACGGCGTCGAGTGCAGGAACGTCAATACCTTCGGACAGACAGCGCACGTTAGTTAAAATTCTGCATTCGTTGCCGGTATTAGGAGCTTCTTTAAGCCAGCGGAGATTTTCGTTGCGAATTTTACTTAGTTGCGTTCCGTCAACGTGTCTTGATTCAAGATTTAGAATATTTTTATTCTCTTCGGCAATAGCGTTAAAAATGTCTTTGATTGCTATTGAGTCGTTGATTTTTTTACAGAAAACAACAGCGGTATGCATGGGCGCGGGGTCTACTTTGGCGAGTTCTTCTGATACATCAACCATTTTCTTTGAAAGAGCATTGATACAGCCTTTAATTTTTGGCAAATCGTCACCGGAAGATTTTTTATCTGAAGAAACTTTTCCGTTGACGGTGAAGACGATAACTTTGTAATCGGAGAGTAGATTTTTTTTTACAGCCTCGCTGAAGCTGATATTATAAAATTCTTCGCCGCCGTAAATTTTTTCGTCGTCCATAGACCAGAGTAGCAAATCCTTATCGGCGGCTTTTTTATTGGCGTCGGAGGTGTAAAGGCGCGGCGTGGCGGTCATGTACAAGCGTTTTTTGCCGCTGATAAAATTTTCGTCGTGAACTTGAGTAAAAGCAGTCGCCTCGGTGCCGTAACCTGTCGTTCTGTGCGCTTCGTCGCAAATTATTAAATCGAAGGAAATCTTCGCGGCGGCAACTTTATCGAGTGATTGATATGTCGAAAAAATAACCGTCATATTATCGGCGCAAAAATTTTCCATGCGTCGAGAAATTTCATCGTGGTCGGTCGTAGCGGGCAACGGCAGATTGACGCTTAAAATTTCGTCGTCGGTTTTTTTAGAAACGGTCTTGTCGGAGCAAACGCAAATATAATTAAAAGGCTTTTCGGAATAAGTTGCCCACTCGTAAAGAATTTGTCCGAGCAACGAGATTGACGGCACTAAAAATAAAATTTTTCCGTCGGGATAAAGTTTCTCGGCGATTTTTAAACTGGTGTAAGTTTTGCCGGTACCGCACGCCATGATTAATTTTCCGCAATTATGATTTTGGAAGTGATTTTGCGCGGCGTTGATAGCGTCGAGCTGATGCGGAAGAGGTTCGCGAAAATTATTGACGGCATCCTTGCCGAAAGTGCCTGCGTCGAGTTTTTCCCAGTCAACGGCGGCTTTTCTCAATTCTTCCATGCCGATTCGGGCGACGGGCGGCGATTGATTCTGCAAAGTAATTTCGGCGTTATCGGTTAAATTATTGGAAGTGGAAATCCACAGCCGCGCAGAAAATTTTTTATCGCCATCGAAAGTTTTGCCGCTGGTTGCCAAGAAGGTAGCGATGGCGGGCATGTCTATAATCGTCGTCTCGGCGTAGAATTTGCATTGGACAGCCCAAAAATCGCCGTCAACAGCTTTGCAAACAATATCGATACCCAAATCAACGGTGCCTAGTTCGTCACGGAAAGAAAATTCATTCCAAAGCCACACGTCAGAAAATTTCCCGCGATAAACGGGATTTGTCAGCAAGAAATTTTTCATGAGCCGCTCGAATTTTGTACCCTTGTCACGCTCCGGTATTTCTGCGCGGCGATATTTTTCGAGCAACTCATCTACGGTGACCACAGTTGAACATTTCCCTTCCATATAAAATTCTTTTGGAAATTTCGACATAGCCGCGAAAGTTCCTTTAAATTTATACAAAGGCTAAGTGCTTCAAATTTTAATGCAAACTTCGTCCGTTTGTCCGTCTCGTCCGTTAAAAAAATGACGTTGCCATAATAAAGATTTTTTGGACGGACAAAATTTAGCAGATAATAAGTCCTGAAAATGCGATGCAAGATGTAAATTTTCATAGAATTTTTTAGTGGACCCACAAATGGACCCACAAAACGGAAAAAGTCCCGACCGAAGTCGAGACTTTGTTGATTTCATATGGCGCGCCCGGCGTGACTCGAACACGCGACCCACGGCTTAGAAGGCCGTTGCTCTATCCAACTGAGCTACGAGCACAAATTTTTTTTACAACGCGCTGATTATACAAGCCGCCCGCGCAGTTGTCAATCAATTATTCAAATAAGTCCTTGAGTTTGTCGAAGAAAGATTTCTTTTCGGGATTGTTTTTGGAATCGTCGCCGCCGTCCGCGAATTCGCGCAGGAGTTTTTTCTGACGAGCAGTCAAATTTTTCGGCGTGAGGACTTTAATTTTTACGAATTCATCGCCGCGCCCTTCGCCGCGCAAATGTGGAATGCCTTTGCCGCGAATTCTCATCACCGCGCCCGATTGCGTGCCTTCGGGAATCATCAAATCAACTTTGCCGTCGATAGTCGGAGCTTCAATTTTGGCACCGAGTGCCGCCTGCACGAAACTGATTGGAATTTCGCAGAAGACATTGGTATCTTCCCGCGTGAAAATTTTGTGCGGCTTAATGTTGACGTAGACGTACAAATCGCCGGGCTGACCGCCGCGTTCGCCCGCCTGTCCGCCGTTTTGTATGCGGAGCCGTTGCCCGTCGTCAATGCCCTTTGGAATATTGATGTCGATGTCGCGCATGATGCGGATTTTTCCTTCGCCGTGACAATGCTCGCAGGGATTTTTGACAATTTGCCCCGTGCCGTGACAGCGTTCGCAAGGTCTGGAATTCGCAATCACTCCAAAAGGCGTGCGCGTCGTCGTCTGCCGGATACCCGTGCCGTGGCAATCAGGGCATTCGTCGGGCTTGGTGCCTTTCTTTGCGCCCGTGCCGCCGCATTCTTCGCAAGGTTCCATACGCGGAACTTTAATCGTCATCTTTTTGCCGAACGCCGCCTCCTCAAACGTGACATTCAAATCGTAGCGCAAATCCGCGCCGCGTTGAGGTCCTTTCTTCCGGCTGGTTCTCGGTTCATTGCCGAAAAGGTCACTGAAAATATCGCCGAAGCCGAAGCCGCCGCCCATATGCCCGAAAATATCTTCCATGTTGATGTTGGTGTAGGACGCGCCGCCGCTTTGCCCGTAACCGCCGCCAGAAAACGCCGCGTGCCCGAATTGGTCGTACTGCGCGCGCTTGTCCTTGTCCTTTAAGATGTCGTAAGCCTCGTTGATTTCCTTCATCTTAGCTTCGGCGGTCTTGGGGTCGTCGCGGTTCAAATCGGGGTGATATTTGCGGGCGAGCTTGCGATAAGCCTTTTTAATCTCGTCGTCGGTTGAATTTTTGTTGACGCCGAGCACCTCGTAATAATCTTTTTTGTCAGCCATAAAATCACCTTCTACACAAATAACGGGGAGAGAGAATTTGTCTCCCTCCCCTGCGCGAATTCGTTACGGATTATTTTTTATCTTTTTCCGACCATTCGGCGTCAATCGTGTCATCGTCTTTTTTATCGGAAGAACTTTGCTGTTGCTGGGTGAAGTCGGCGTTGGGTTCGCCCTGCTGATTTGCCGCGCCCGATTTGTAAGCCGCCTCGCTAAGTTTGTACAGTGCCTGGCGAACGTCCTCGGTTAATTTCTTAAGGGTTTCGGTGTCCGCGCTGTCGATTTTGTCTTTGAGAGCCTGCGCGGC
>JAFPVP010000169.1 GCA_017412925.1 Selenomonadaceae bacterium | reverse complement strand
TGTGCTGACGGAAGAAGGCATTGAAAGCTGCGACTCCTTTATCGCACTGACCGGAATCGACGAAGCGAATATTTTCCTGTCGATGTATGCGAAGAGCGTGTCAAAGGCGAAGAAAATCATTACAAAAATCAATCGTATTTCGTTCGACGATATGATTACTTCGTTCCAGGCCGGAAGCATCATTGCTCCGAAAAATATTACCTCGGACTATATTCTTCAGCAGGTAAGACTGATGCAGAATTCCATCGGTTCGAATGTGGAAACTCTGTACAAACTGGTGGACGGAAAGGTGGAAGCACTGGAATTTTCCATCCGGGAACAGTCCCCTGTTGTCGGAATTCCGCTTATGAAACTGAAATTAAAGAGAAATCTTCTGATTGCGTGCATCAACCGCGGAGGCAGTGTCATTACCCCCAACGGACAAAGCACGATTCAGCGCGGAGATACGGTAATTGTAGTTACAACCCAGAAAGGTCTGGGCGATATCAAGGATATTCTGGAATAGGACGGATCTGGGAATGAATTACTCCTTTATAGTCTATATACTTGGTTGGGTATTAACGCTGGAAGCCGGCTTTATGGTACTTCCCTGCGTTACGTCTCTGATTTACAGGGAAAAAACCGGTCTGTGGTTTTTATTGGTGGCAGCCGTTTCGGCACTGGTCGGATTCCTGTTAATCCGGAAGAAACCGAAAAATCCGCAGTTTTTTACAAAAGAAGGGTTTGCGGTTGTCGGACTCTCCTGGATTGCCATGAGTCTTGTCGGCGCCCTGCCGTTTACGTTAAGCAAAGAAATTCCGAATTATATCGATGCCGTTTTTGAGACCGCTTCCGGTTTTACGACAACCGGAGCGAGCATTTTAACGGATGTTGAAGCTTTGAGCCATACCGCATTAATCTGGAGAAGTTTTACACACTGGATCGGCGGTATGGGTGTTTTCATTTTTCTGCTTGCCATTCTTCCGATGGCGGGCGGATATAACATGCACTTAATGCGTGCGGAAAGCCCGGGGCCGAGCGTCGGCAAACTGGTTCCGAAAGTTAAGGAAAGTGCAAAGATTCTGTACATTATCTATCTTTCCATAACGGTTGCGGAAATGGTTCTTCTGATTATCGCAAGAATGCCGGTTTTCGATGCCATCTGCATTTCGTTCGGTACGGCAGGTACCGGAGGATTCGGAATCCGCGCGGATTCCTGCGCATCCTATAATGCCGTGTGTCAGTGGATTATTACGATTTTTATGGCGCTGTTCGGCATTAACTTTAACTTTTATTTCTTTATTATCCGGAAGAGATTTAAAGATGCATTTACCATTGAGGAAGTACGCTGGTATGTGGCTCTGATATTATTAAGCACCGCGCTGGTTACCTTTAACACATTGAGAATTCATAACGGAGTGGGAGTAGCACTTCGTACGGCTGCATTTCAGGTGTCGAGTATTATTACCACCACCGGTTTTGCCACGGCGGATTTCAATTTGTGGCCGTCGCTTTCAAAGACGATTCTCATTATCCTGATGTTAACCGGAGCCTGTGCCGGAAGTACCGGAGGCGGACTGAAGATTTCCCGTTTTATTATCTGGTGGAAGAGCATTAAAAACGAGATAGAGGTATTTATCCATCCCCGTTCGGTCAAGGCGGTCGAGATGGACGGAAAAACCATTGAAAAGGATACGGTTCGTTCCGTGTCGGTATACATGGTTGTATTCCTTTTGGTTTACATGATTTCCGTATTTTTAATATCCTTAGACAAGTTTGACATGGTAACGAATTTTACGGCAATTCTGGCCACGATAAACAATATCGGACCGGGTCTCGGGGAAGTCGGCCCGTGCGGCGGATTTTCCGGATTCAGCTATTTTTCAAAAATCGTTATTATCTTCGATATGCTTGCCGGCCGTCTGGAACTGTATCCGATGCTTCTGCTTCTGACGCCGGGCGTATGGAAGAAGCATTAATGAGACAGGGATTAGTTCAAAGTGATTAGTTAAAACAAATGATAACGGATAAAAAGGTACCTGGTGCTTATGGCAAAAGACAGCAAAATCCGCAAAAGAATATTTGATATTATTCAAATCGGAAACAAGGAAGATATCCCTTCCGCTGTCTTCGATATTTTTATCACGATTGTTATTTTCTTAAATCTGTTTGCCACATTATTTTCCACTTTTAAGGAATCCGTAAGATTTGAAAATGCCTTAAACATTATCGAAACCGTAACGGTTATTATTTTTACGGTGGAATATGCGCTTCGCGTGCTTACGGCGGATTATCTTTATCCGAAGAAAAATCCCGTTATGGCAAGGGTGGCGTTTATTTTTTCCTTCTACGGACTGATTGATTTATTTACGATTCTGCCGTTTTATCTGCCGGTATTTTTCCCGGCCGGTGCGGTTGCTTTCCGTATTTTCCGCGTTGTCCGCATTTTCCGTCTTTTCAAAATCAATGCGCAGTATGATGCGTTCAATGTCATTATCAATGTCCTGGTCGAAAAGAAAAATCAGATTTTTTCCTGTATCACAATGATTATGATTCTGACTCTGGCGTCTTCGCTTTGCATGTACGGAGCGGAGCATGATGCACAGCCGGAGGCTTTTGAAAATGCCTTTTCCGGAATCTGGTGGTCGGTTTCTACGCTGCTGACGGTCGGATACGGGGATATCTATCCGATTACTCCTTTGGGAAAGGCGCTGGCCATTGTCATATCTTTCCTAGGCGTCGGAATGGTCGCGATTCCGACCGGTATTATTTCCGCCGGATTTGTCGAGCAGTATACCAAAATCAATTCGCTTGCCAATTCCGAGGAAAAGCATGACATTCATTTCGTTATCAGCGATATGAATCAAAACCATGCATGGGTCGGAAAAGAAATAAAGGATCTCATTCTTCCGCCGGAAGTTATGATTGTTGCAATCTATCGTGACGGAGAAATGATTATTCCGAATGCCAGAATGCGGATCGAAGGAAAGGACCGGCTGATTCTCGGGGCGCATTTCTATGAGGCGGAGGATGATAAAGTTGTCCTGACGGAGATTTTAATCAAGAAGGAAAATCCATGGGTCGGAAAGAAAATATGCGATCTGGATATTACCAGAAAAGAACTGATTGTAAGAATCCGCCGGAAAAATAAAAATATTGTTCCGACAAGTGATACCGTTATTAAAACGGCCGATGTCCTTTTGATGATTTCCGGAAAAAAGGCATAGCACAGGCGGGAAGTTGCCGTTGAAGAGTATGTACAAATATGATAAAATAGGCTTTAAGAATTCGCTCATTTAAATTAAACAGAGGTTTTAGACAGTGAAACTGGATAAATCGGAAAGACGTTCCATTTTGGTTTTTGCCATACTGTTTGTTCTTCTTGTTCTGGTTTTTGTATATACCGTTTTTACATGGAGAATGGATAACACCCAGGAATTCGTGACATCCATTACCAAAGAGGACAGAACGAAGAAAGGGGAAAATAACGAAGATATCAATATTTTTGTTGCAATGACGCAGAAAGAATCCTGGCCGGGCACCGATGCGGATGGAAAATCCACCATCGGCGCGGAGTATGACGGAGTGATTTTTAACAACAGCGGCAAAAATATTGTGGACTGGTCCATGACCATTTACATGCCGAAGAACAAAAACGGGGAACCGATTCCCGGAACCTTTGATTCGAGCTGGAACGGAGAATATACCAATAACGGCGACAATATCACGTTTATTCCGGCGGATTATTTAAATGTAATACCGAAGAATGAGGAAAAAACCTACGGATTTGTCATGTACGCCGGTACAAATCTGGATTTTTCCGAATTTGAAATCTGCGGTTATTACCGGACCATTCTTCCCGAATATCCGGGGTTCTGGATTGCGACTGTCGGATTTTTAATCTGGCTTACCTGGGTAGTTGCCTGGGCGGTTATGGATGCCAGAGCCAGAAAACTGAAGAAGCAGAAAGCACACGATGAGAAAATTATCGAGGAAACCATGCAGGTTTTCGCTAATTTTATCGATGCGAAGGATGAATATACCAAGGGCCATTCAACCAGAGTATCCTTCTATTCCCAGAAGATAGCCAAGAGAATGGGCATGTCGGATGAAGAAATCAAGATGATCGGGTATATGGGACTGATGCATGACTGCGGAAAAATCGCCATCCCCGACGATGTACTCAACAAAAAGGGTGCGTTAACGGAAGAAGAGAGGGAAATTATCAAGGAACATACGACCCGCGGCGGACAGATGCTCGAGAATTTCACTTCGCTTCCGGCAATCCGGGACGGAGCTCTTTATCACCATGAAAGATACGACGGAAAAGGATATCCGCAGGGCTTAATCGGCAAGGAGATTCCGTTATATGCCAGAATCATCAATGTGGCGGATGCCTTTGACGCCATGAATTCGGACCGCTGTTATCGTAACCGTCTTCCGAAAAACCGTATTCTTTCCGAACTTCGTAATAATGCCGGAACGCAGTTTGATCCGGAAATCGTGGAATACATGATTGCAATGTATCAGGAAGGCAAGATTTAATGAATTTAGCTGCCCGGTGCGGCAGATAAAGAAAAAAGTATAGAAAAACTATTAAACCGGCGAATTCCGAAGTGCCGTAAAGGTACGGGGAATGGTCAGAAAAAGGAGGGGACGAGAAACCATGAAAAAATTAATCGGTGAATTTAAGGAGTTTGTATCCAAAGGAAATGTACTGGATATGGCAGTCGGTATCATCATCGGCGGTGCGTTTACCGCGATTGTCAACAGTCTGGTAGGCGACATCATCAATCCGCTTATTAACACAATCCTTGGCGGTATCAGTTTTGAAGCTTTGAATATTACGGTAAGAGCTCCGTGGATTAAGTGGCTGAACATGAACGTGCCATTCTTCCAGAGAAATCCGATTGAGTATCCGATTCTCGGATTCGGTAGTTTCATTGCAGCGGTTATTACGTTCTTTATTACCGCACTTGCATTATTCATTTTGATTAAGTCCATTAACAAGGCGGCCAGTCTTGCAAAGAGGAAAAAAGAAGAAGAGGCAGCAGCAGCTCCTACTACCAAGATTTGTCCTTTCTGCAAATCCGAAATCAATATTGAAGCGACCAGATGTCCTCACTGTACATCCGAGCAGCCCAAGGCAGAGCCTGCGGCAGCAGCAGAACCTACGGCATAAAATCATACCGTCGTTTTATGAAAAAAGCATAAGAAAGCCCCACGGAGAAATCCGGGGGCTTTTTTTAAGGGTGCCTGGCATCCTTATTCGTTTTAGCGGAAAATAATTTCTCCCGTGGAGGCATCCATGGATTCGATGATGGCAAGGGATTCAAGCTGTATGCCGCGGTCCCGGATGATCCGGCCACCCTGCTGGAAGCCTTTCTCGATGGCAATTCCGACACCTTCCAAAGTGGCTCCGGATTCATTGATTAAATCAATCAGACCCATTACGGCACAGCCGTTCGCCAGAAAATCATCGATGATGAGGATGTGGTCGTCGGGAGATAGGAATTTTTTCGAAACGATGATATCGAATACCTTTTTCTTGGTAAAGGATTCTACCTTGGAAGTGAACATTTCACCGTCCAAATTGATGCTGGCCGCTTTCTTGGCAAATACAACGGGAACATTGAAACATTCTGCGGCAACACAGGCAATTCCGATACCGGAAGCTTCGATGGTGAGGATTTTATTGATTGGTTTATCACTGAAAAGCCGTTTCCATTCGAGCCCCATTTCATGAAAAAGCGTAACATCCATCTGGTGATTTAAGAAGGAATCAACCTTCAGCACATTCCCTTCTTTCACAATTCCGTCTTTCCTGATTCGATCTTCCAGAAGTTTCATGACGTTAAAATCCTTTCGTGAAATGACATTATTTACCCCGTTTTTGGAGTGCCTTTCGAGTGCAGATTTATGGTAGCACAGTTTATTGTGTACTTTCAATCTTTTTTGAGGGCATATGAGAGAATTTTTGGTAATTATTTCAATGGCAATCCGATTGACACATCAAATTATCGGGGGGTATACTTTCTTTGTTATTTTTAAAACTGCCGTTTTCCGCTGTTTGAAATGAAAATAAGGGAATCGGTATTTTAAGCCCGACAGGGTTATTAGGAGGAGGACAAAATGAAAAAGTTTTTAAGCGTACTTTTGGTTTGTACCATGGTACTGGGACTTTGTGCATGTACCGGTTCCGGAACCAAAACAAACAATGCTTCCGGCATTAAGGCAGGATTTATTTTCCTTCATGATGAGAATTCAACTTATGATTTAAACTTCATCAATGCAGCGAAAGAAGCCTGCGATAAACTGGGCATTGAATATGTATTAAAGACCAACATTCCCGAAGGTCAGGAGTGCTACGATGCAGCCTGCGAACTTGCGGATTCGGGATGCAACTTCGTATTTGCGGACAGTTTCGGTCATGAAGATTACATGATTGAGGCTGCAAAAGAGTATCCGGATGTACAGTTCTGCCATGCAACCGGAACCAAGGCTCATACCGAGCTTCTTCCGAACTTCCACAACGCATTTGCTTCCATCTATGAAGGAAGATATTTAGCAGGTGTGGCAGCAGGAATGAAACTGAATGAAATGATCGATAACGGTGAGATTACTCCCGACCAGGCAAAAATCGGATACATCGGTGCATACACCTATGCAGAGGTTATTTCCGGTTATACTTCCTTCTTCCTCGGCGCTCGTTCCGAATGCCCATCCGCTACCATGGATGTAACCTTTACCGGATCCTGGTATGACGAGACGGCTGAGAAGGAAGCGGCTACCAAGTTAATCGGCAGCGGATGCGTACTGATTTCCCAGCATGCCGATTCCATGGGTGCTCCTACCGCATGCGAAAATGCAGGTGTACCGGATGTTTCCTATAACGGAAGCACCGAAAGCGCATGCCCGAATACCTATATCGTATCTTCCAGAATTAACTGGGCACCTTATTTTGAATTATGCTTAAGCAATCTTGCAGGTATTCCTACCGATTATGTCGGAACCATTTCCACCGGAAGCGTTGAACTTACTTCCTTCGGCTCCGTTGCACCTGCAGTAGGAACCGCTGAAAGAGTTGAAGAAGTGAAAGCCGAGCTTCAGGCAGGTACCCGTCACGTATTTGATATCGAAACCTTTACCGTAGACGGAAAGAAAGTTGAAAGCTACATGGCAGATGTGGATACCGATGCTGCTTATGAAGGCGATCATGAAGTAATCAAGGACGGATATTTCAATGAATCCGGTGACGGACTCAGAAGTGCTCCTTACTTCGATTTAAGAATTGACGGAATTACCCTTCTTGATGAGCAGTATTAATTGAAAAGCGGGATTTTTCCGGGCATGTCCGAACGGAACTACCGTTATTAATTAACGGTGATTTTCGGGCGGATATGCTTGATAGAGAATCCGAAAATGTGATAATATAAAAGGCGGTGACGGTTGTGTTGCCGCCTTTTTGAACGACGGATGTTACGGGAAGGCGAAGCGCCGCAAAAGGGTACTTTTTGGGGACCCGGACGAAAGAGGAAGAAACTCAGGAGAGAATCGCGGGATCAGGAAATGAGCGAAACAGCAATTGAATTTAAAAATATTTCAAAGCAGTTCGGCAACGTTTACGCAAACAAAAATATTTCCCTTAAACTTTATAAAGGGGAAATTCTTGCTCTTTTGGGAGAAAACGGAAGCGGAAAAACAACACTGATGAATATGCTTGCCGGAATCTATTATCCGGATGAGGGAAGCATTGCGGTAGACGGGAAGGAGGTCAGCATCCGTTCTCCGAAGGATGCCCTCAGTCTCGGAATCGGCATGGTTCATCAGCATTTTAAACTGGTAGACGTTCTGACTGCCACGGAGAATGTTATTCTGGGTCTCCCGGGCAAACTGAACATAAAGGAAGCCGAAACGAAAATCCGTGAGATTTGCGACAGATACGGTTTCGTGGTCGATCCGAACAAGAAAATTTACGATATGACGGTTTCGGAAAAACAGACGGTCGAGATTGTTAAGGTGCTTTACCGCGGAGTAAACATTCTCATCCTCGATGAGCCGACGGCCGTTCTGACGCCGCAGGAAGCGGAGCGACTGTTCCGTGTAATCTGGAGAATGCGTAATGACGGCAAAGCCATAATTATCATCACGCATAAAATGCATGAAGTAAAAGAAATATCCGACCGTGTCGCCATTCTGAGAAAAGGTGAGTATATCGGTGAAATGGCGACGGAGGATGCCGATATTCAGGAACTGACCAATATGATGGTCGGCCGTGCGGTTTCCTTAAACATTGAAAGAAAGACGCCGGTTAATCCGAAACCGAAGATTGAAGTGGAGCATTTAACCATTCTGGATGAAGAAGGAGTGGCAAAGATCAGTGATGTTTCCTTTACGGCAAACAGCGGGGAAATACTCGGAATTGCCGGTATTTCCGGCTGCGGACAGAAGGAACTCTTAGAGTGTATTTCCGGTCTTGTCAAGCCTCTGAACGGACATGTTTATTACGTGGAAGAGGATGAGAGCAGGACCGATCTTGTTAATTTAAATCCCCTGCAGATTCAGCAAAAAGGCATAGCTCTTTCTTTTGTTCCCGAGGATCGTCTCGGAATGGGTCTTGTGGGCAGTATGGATATTGCCGACAACATGATGCTTCGTTCGTTTCGTTACGGAGCCACCCAGCAGGATATCGACCGGGTAAACAAGTCCCGGTTCTTAGAGAATCTGAAACAGAAAATGCAGCCTTTTACGGATCGTAAAACACCGAGAAACCTCGCACAGACCGTGGTGGAAGATTTAAATGTGGTAACGCCGAGCATCAATACGCCGGTCAGCAATCTTTCCGGCGGAAACGTGCAGAAGGTTTTGGTAGGAAGAGAAATCGCTTCCCATCCGAAGGTGCTGATGACGGCATATGCCGTAAGGGGACTGGACATTAATTCATCCTATCAGATTTATGATTTAATCAATAAACAGAAAGAGTCAGGAACGGCTGTTATTTATGTCGGAGAGGATCTGGATGTTTTGCTGGAGCTTTCCGACCGTATTCTGGTGCTTTGCGGCGGCCGCGTCAGCGGCATTATTGACGGTCGCGGAGCCAATAAGGAAGAGGTCGGACTGATGATGACGAGCATGGGAGGAGAACAAGGAAAATGAATGAGAAAAAGAATCCCCTGTTCCATATAGTAAAACGAAAATCCATGCCGTTATCAAAGCAGATGATGGTACGACTGATTGCCGTGGCCGTTGCGATTGCGGTCTGCGCCATCGTTACGGTAATTACGACGGGAATGAACCCTCTTTCGGTTTTTGCGGCTACGTTCCGCGGTGCTTTCGGAAGCGGACGAAAAATATGGATTACCCTGCAGGATACGGCAATATTGCTTCTGATTGCGCTTGCCCTGACGCCGGCATTTAAAATGAAATTCTGGAATATCGGCGGAGAAGGACAGGTTCTGATGGGCGGTCTGGCTTCCGCTGCCTGCATGATTGTTCTGGGAGACAAAATCCCGGATCCCGTACTGAATCTGCTTATGATTGTAAGCAGTGTATTTCTGGGGGCACTTTGGGGTGCGATTCCGGCACTGTTCAAGGCAAAATGGAAAACGAACGAAACACTTTCCACGCTGATGATGAACTATATCGCCATTCAGATTGTGGCATTTTTCACCATTTACTGGGAAGTTCCGAAAGGGTCCGGAAAAATAGGAATTATTAACCAGAGCACGAATGCCGGATGGTTAATGCAGATCGGAAATAAGTACCTGTTGCCGATTCTGATTTCGGTTATAGTTACCGTCGGCATTTATGTTTATATGAAATATACCAAACACGGATATGAAATTGCCGTAGTCGGAGAAAGCGAGCGTACGGCAAGATATGCCGGTATCCGACCGGGGAAGGTCATTATCCGTACCATGCTGCTTTCCGGCGGTCTTTGCGGCTTTGTAGGCATGCTTCTGGTGGGCGGTATTCACCACACCATCACGACAACGATTACCGGCGGACAGGGCTTTACTGCCGTTATGGTATCCTGGCTTGCACAGTTTAATCCGTTTACAATGATGGGCGTAAGCCTTCTGATTATTTTCCTGAGTCACGGTGCTTCGGAAATATCCACATCCTGCGGACTGAACCAGTCCTTCGGAGAAATTATTACCGGAATTATTCTGTTTTTCATTATCGGGTGCGAGTTCTTTATTCAGTATAAGGTGATTTTCCGAAAGAAAGAGACGGAAAATACCAAAGAGGGACCGGCCGGACAAAAAGAAGAAACCGGGCAGGATTCGGCGGAAAAACCGGAGAACGAAGCGGGAAATGCAAAAGAAGATTCGGAAGAAAAGCCGGAAAACGAGACGACTCAGGTGGATGAGGAGGTGAAATCATGATTGATTTGGTTGCGTTTATTCCGAGAGCAATCGGACAGAGTGTTCCTCTTTTATTCGGCTGTACGGGTGAAATTATTACCGAGAAATCCGGAAACTTAAACCTGGGTATTCCCGGTGTTATGTATGTCGGAGGAATCTGCGGCGTCATCGGTGCATTTGCCTATGAGCAGGCATCCAAAGGAAATATGATCGGTATCCTGGCAATCGGCATTCCGATGCTTTGTTCCTTAATCGGTTCGCTTTTGATGGGACTTTTGTACTGTTTTCTTACGGTTTCGCTTCGTGCGAACCAGAATGTAACGGGTCTTGCGATGACAACATTCGGTGTTGGTTTCGGAAACTTCTTCGGAGGTTCGTTAATCAAACTGTCCGGAAGTGATCTGCCTACTATTTCGCTTTCCAAAACAAGCAGTTTCTTCAGCGCGTCCCTTCCGTTTGCGGACAAGCTGGGATGGTTCGGCAAAATCTTCTTAAGTTACGGATTCCTGACGTATCTTGCAATTATTATTGCGGCAGCGGCGGGACTGATTATAAAGAAAACCAGAACGGGTCTTCATCTTCGTGCGGTCGGTGAGAATCCGGCAACGGCGGATGCGGCGGGTATCGACGTTGTACGCTATAAATACATATCCACCTGCCTCGGATGCATGATTGCCGGTCTGGGCGGACTTTACTATGTTATGGATTATGCGAGCGGAATCTGGTCAAACGACGCATTCGGAGACCGCGGATGGCTTGCCATTGCGCTTGTTATTTTCTGTATCTGGAAACCCGGCCTTGGAATTCTGGCATCCATTCTGTTCGGCGGTCTTTATATCGTATATCTGTATATTCCGGCCGGAATGGATCATATGGAGTATAAGGAGCTTTATAAAATGATTCCGTATGTGGTAACGCTTATTGTGCTTGTAATAACCAGCATGAGAAACAAGAAGGAGAACCAGCCGCCGGCCAGCCTGGGTCTGCCGTACTTCCGTGAAAACAGGTAAGGGGAATACGTATTTTGACAAAATTCCCGGCGGGATAAAAACGTACGAAAATATAAATTTTTTGAGAAGAATCCGCGGTTTTAATGCAGGAAAAATAAAAATTTGTTAGACTTTTAATAGTGGCCGGAAAGGCCGCTTTTGCCCGTAACGGCAGAGAATGAAAGTTTTTGGAGGAAAAAGATGAGTGCATTTATTTTAACAACCGAATCCCCGGCTGATTTGAGCAAGGAATACTATGAAGAGACCGGAATTCCGTATATTCCCTATCATTTTCAGGTCAAGGACGGAGAACTGCTTACCGACTGGGTCGGAGCGGGGATGACGATAGCCCAATTGTCGGATATGATGAATCAGGGTGTTGTTCCGAAAACTTCCCAGCCGAACACGGCAGAATATGAAGAGTTTTTTGAGCCGTATTTACAGGCAGGATGGGATATTTTCCATGTTGTATTTTCGTCCGGACTTTCCGGCGCATATAATGCGTGCCTGGCAGCAGTGGAAGAATTAAAGGAAAAATACCCGGAGCGCAGAATTGTGGCTGTGGACTCCCGTGCGGCAGCACCGGGCTTCGGACTTATGGTGGATGAGGTTTATACCCGTTATAAAAAAGGCGCGTCCATGGATGAGTTGGAGGATTTCGTATTAAAGAACAGAGATCATCTGCAGCACTGGTTCTATGTAACGGATTTAAAATACTTAAAGAACGGCGGCCGTGTATCCGCAGCGAGCGCAGCCATCGGAAACATGCTGAACATCTGTCCTTTGATGTTTGTAGACAAGGAAGGAAAACTGAATGTTTATGAAAAAATCAGAGGCCGCAAGAAAATCATCAATGCAACGGTTGAGAAAATGGTTCAGCATGCCAAAGACGGTACCGGTTATTACGGAAAATGTTTCATCGGACATTTCAATGCTTACGATGAAGCCGTTACGTTAAAAGAGGCGATTGAAGAGCGCATTACCGGAATTGACGGCGGAATACGGATTTTTGAAATCGGAAAGACCATCGGAGCCCATTCCGGTCCGGGAACCATAGCCCTCTTCTTCTGGGGCGATGAGAAAGTCGAGCCGAAGTCATAAGCCCGGAATCATAAGTTTAGGAAAAATAAAAAAAATCCTTGCATTTTACGGAAAAGTTTTGTAGAATAACAAGTGCTGTTGAAAGCCGAGGCAATATGCCGAAACGCGGGAGGCAGCACTTGTAAGAATTTAGGGCTATCGCCAAACGGTAAGGCAACGGACTCTGACTCCGTCATTTCAAGGTTCGAATCCTTGTAGCCCTGCTCAAAATGAATAAATTCATTTTTGGACTTCAGTATTTCTGAAGTCCTTTTTTTCTTGTATTTTCTAGGGTTTGCAGACTTTTCTGCAAGCAGGATTATTTTGTATTTCCATGATTAATTACACATAATTTTAGGGAGATTTTCGTGTTTTTACGACTTTTTTCGGGTCGTGTTGGTATATGCGTTGGTATTTTTTTGCCCTTGAAACAGGAAATTTCAGAGAGAAAGGGAAAGCAAATGGCAATTTTAAGAAACAGAACGCAAGGCGATTTTACAATTATACAGAATAGTATCCTCAGGGATCATCGGACTTCCATGAAAGGCAGGGGATTATTCCTGACCTTATGTGGCTTGCCGGATGACTGGGATTTCAGTGAAGATGGTATGGCAAAAACAATGAAGGACGGAAAGGATGCTATTCATTCTGCATTAATAGAGTTGGAAGAGCAGGGATATATAAAACGGTATGCAGGGAAAAACAACCATGGTCGCTTCGATTCCATCATAGAGATTTTTCCGGAGGGGAATGGTCCCAAAGGTCCTGATGATGGAAAGAAGATGGATGCAGAATCCAATCAGAAAGAGGAGCCGGAGCCGGTGAAAAATGAAGTATCAGATTTTTCCGAAGAGGAAGATTTTCAGGATTTGAAGTCCGAAGATCCGGAATTAACTGAGCCAGACAAAAACGGATTTACCGTGACGGAAAACCCGCCGCGGAAAAACCGTCACGGAGAGACCGCCGCGGGAAAACAGCTGCAATATAGTACTGTAAATACAATAAATAAATCAAATAAAGAGATAAAAGAGTGATGCCGCGCAAAAAATCTTGGACGCCTTTGCGGAGCGCGCCGGTGCCTTTGCCGTGAATTATCAAAACCTGCTTGAGACCGGAAAGTTGCGCGTCGTCGATGAATTTGCCGCAGACAAGTTCCGCCTCGTCTACAGTCATGCCGCGAATATCAATGCTACGCGTAATCGTCGCCATTTTCTGCACAAGACCCGCCGAGCCGCGATTTTGATTCGTGACGGGCGGCGAAAAATTTTCCTGTTGATTGTGGCTGACGAAGCGGCAGGAAGAAATTTTAACGGTGGTGCGCATTGCGCCGATTTGCACGCTTAAAGAATCGTCGTCGATAGCAAGAATCGTGCCCTTCTGGTCGAGCGGCTTTATATAAACCGTGTCGCCGACTAAAAGATTTTTTTTGTTGATTCGAGTGCCGACGAATTTTTCCGCGATGATTCCCGTCGCCGAATCAATTTCCGCCTCGCGAAGTTTATCCCGCGCCTGTTGAATAACTTGTTGCCGGCGTTTAACGCCCGCGTCGTCGAATTGCTCCTTGAGCGCGGCGATAATTTCTTCAGCCTCGCGTTTGGTCTCGCGCACCATGGCGGCGGATTTTTCTTTTGCCTTGCGGATTATGTCGCCCTTAGTCTTGGCAATTTCGTCGCGCATCTCGGCGATTTTTTTCTCGTGCTTGAGGACTTGCTGTTGACGTTCAAAAATTTCTGCGTTGCGCTGTTCAAAGACCATGCGCTGATTTTCAAGTTCGGAGATGACTTGCTCAAAGTTGGCGTGGTCGGCGGTGATTAATTGTTTAGCGCGCAGAATCAGACTTTGCGGAAGTCCAAGCCGTTGACTGATTGCAAAAGCGTTGCTCGCGCCTGGAATGCCAATCAGCAACCGATAAGTCGGGCGCAAAGTTTCAGAATCGAATTCGACGCAAGCATTTTCAATCCCGTCCGTCGAGTAGGCAAAAGTTTTCAGCTCGGAGTAGTGCGTTGTGGCGATAGTCGCCGCGCCGATTTGCAACAGCCGTTCGAGAATCGACATAGCCAACGCCGCGCCCTCGTCGGGGTCGGTGCCCGCGCCAATCTCGTCAAGCAAAACTAAATCCGTCGGCGTGACCTCGTCGAGAATCGCCACGATTTTTTTCATGTGCGCGGAAAAAGTCGATAGGCTCTGCTCAATAGATTGCTCGTCGCCGATGTCCGCAAAAATATTTGTGAAGACCGCAATCCTTGAACCGCCTGCCGCCGGAATGTAAAGCCCCGATTGCGTCATCAAAGCCAACAGTCCCAAAGTTTTCATGGAAACGGTTTTGCCGCCGGTGTTCGGACCGGTAACCAAAAGCATTGAAAAATTTTCGCCGAGCTGAATATCGACGGGCACGACTTCTGCGGGATTAATTAGCGGGTGCCGCGCAGATTTTAAGTCCGTGAAATTTTCGAGTTGCGGCTCCGTGGCGTTCAAATCGCGGGCGAGTTTTGCCTTGGCGAAAAGTAAATCGACGTCCGCCAAAATTTTTATGTTGTTGGTTAG
Organism: Selenomonadaceae bacterium; assembly: GCA_017412925.1. Taxonomy (GTDB): domain Bacteria; phylum Bacillota; class Negativicutes; order Selenomonadales; family Selenomonadaceae; genus Quinella. The sequence goes on along the minus strand of JAFPVP010000169.1, from coordinate 45,531 downwards.
GGCGTCGAGATTTTTTCTGACGGCGTCGCTAAGTCCGCGCAAAATTCTCATGACTTCGTGGCGTTCGGCGGCTTCGAGCTCCTTGACGCTGTTGTTTAGATTGACGACGGCGAGCGGCTCAATAAAAACGGTCGCGCCAGTCGCCGATTGGTCGTGGACGATGCCGGCGAACTGCGATTTGTATTCGAGCTTGACGGGCAGGACGTAGCGGTCGCCGCGCATGGTGACAATCGCGTCTTGGAAAAATTTCTGCTTGCCGGCGTCGTGAAGGATATTAAAAATTTCGGTCTTGATTTTATTTTGAGCACTGCGCAAGTCGCGGCGAATTTTTTGTAACTCTGTGCTTGCCGTGTCGCGAACAGCTCCGTGTTCGTCGATAGCGTTATCGAGTTGGCGTTCCAAGTTGCCCAAAATTTCAATTTCCGTCGCGCGAGATTTTAATTGCGGCGCGTCGACTTCCGTCTCCTTGAAAAAAATTTTTACCTGCCGCATGGTGTACATTGTTGACAGCACGTCCAAAAGTTCTTCGGCTTCGGCGACGCTCCCGATTTTTATTTTGCGGAAGGTCTCGCGAATGTCACGAAATCCTCCGAGCGGCGGCGCACTCACCGCGAAAATTTTTACAGCCTCCGTCGTCAGCGATAAATTTTCTTTAACCGTGTCGAAATCGTCGGACGGCTCCAATTTTATCGCCAATTCTTTGCCGAAATTAGAAGTCGCGCAATCTCGAAGTCGCGCCAAAATTTTATCAAATTCTAACGTCTTGAATGCGTCTTTAATCATTGAATCAACCTTTCAAAAAATTGCAAAGCGCGGCGAATTCTTCTAAGCTCAAGGTTTCGGCGCGGCGTTTAACGTCGATGCCCGACGCCAAAATTTTTTCCTTGCCGAAGCACGCCAGAGAGTTTAGTAAAGTTTTCCTCCGCTGAGCAAATGCCGTGCGCACAACCTTGAAAAAAAATTCTTCGTCGACTTCAAAGGGCGGCTTGCGAACGTCACACACCACGACCGCGCTTGTGACTTCGGGCGGCGGCAAAAAACTTTGTGGCGGAACTTCAAAGGCGATTCGCGATTCTGAACGGAATTGAACCGCCACCGACAACGCCCCGTAAATTTTCGAGCCTGGCGCGGCGGTCATGCGTTCGGCAACTTCCTTTTGAACCATCGTCACGATTTTTGTCACCGGCAAATTTTTTTCCAGCAACGTCAGCAAAATCTGCGTCGTGATGTAGTAGGGCAAATTCGCCACGACTTTAAATCTGCGCGGCATGAGCTCCGATAAATTTATTTTTAAAACGTCGCCTTCGACGAGCCGGAAATTTTCGTAGCCCGCGAGCGTCTCTTTTAGCACGGCGGGTAATTTTTTGTCGAGTTCAATCGCCGTGACGTTCGCGCCCGCCTCCAGCAAGCCCTGCGTCAAAGTCCCGATTCCCGCTCCGATTTCTAAAACGTCTTCGCCCGCGCAGATTTCCGCCGCCGTCACGATTCGGTTTACAATGTCCGCGTCGATTAAAAAATTTTGTCCGAGTCCTTTAACTGCCCGCAATTTAAATTTTTTTAAGATGTGCCGTGTCGCCGACGGGTCAGCTATCAGCGGGTGTAACATTCTTTAAAACCTCCAAAAATTCTTCGCGGGTCACGCCGTAATTGTTCAGCCGCCGCACGAAAGTTTTTACATTGCCGTAGCCGATGCCGAGAGCCGCGCCGACTTTATCGCGCAGTTTAGAACTGTCCGCGCCGCCCGCCAATTTGTAGTCAATCATCTCCGCCGCCGTAAATTCTTCGCGGGGATTAATTTCAAGCGTGCGGACTTTGCCCAGAGCTTTACGGATTGATTCGGGCGACGCCTGCTCAACTCCAACGTCGTCATTAGCAGTCGCCTCGTCGCGCGGAATATAGGCGTGTTTGGCGGCGGGAAATTTCTTCGTCAAAAAATTTCTGATGTTCTCGCCCGCCGAATCAGGGTCAGTCAAAATAATTATCCCGCGCTTTTTGTACGCCGCCGAAATATTTTCCAGCGTCCGCCGCGTGAATTTAAAACCGCCAGTAATTATACATTCCGCCTCGACCGCGCGATTAATTGCCGCAACGTCAGCTTTGCCCTCGACGATTAAAATTTCCTTCAGCAAAAAGATTCCTCCAAAAAAATTAAGCCGCAAATTTCTCTGCGGCTATTATATCATTTGAAATTTTTTTGTCACGAACGATAATTGCGCTCGGCGGGCACGGCATATAAGATAAGTTCACCGATTGAATTAATTGCGGGATTGTCAAGAGGTCTTCCTTTAAATGATAAACGCAAACGGCGACAACGGGGCGGTCGGCACGAATGATATTTTCCATGGCGTAGAGCAAATTTAATTCTGCGCCCTCGATGTCGGCGTTGAGGAGCGTGCACTTGTTGCCCGCCAAAATTTTTTCAAAGTCGGTTTGCTCGGTGATGAGTTCGTTAATCGGCTCGACGAGTTCGCGCTTTTCGGGCGGCAGAAGCGACAAATTGCCAAGCATGGTATTGTAAGTATTTTTGTCGCCCTCGAAAGCGTAAATTTTTTTCGGCTTGAAGTCAAAGCTCAGATAAGCAAAGAGCATGTCGCCGATGTTCGCGCCGCAATTTATCCAGCACTCGCCGTCAAGATGTTTATAAAGCCGCTCGTACTCGCCGCCGAAAAAATATTTCCACCGCGTCGGGATATGCTCGCCCCTGTAAACGCAATTCCTAACATAGCTTTCTACGTAAAAATACAACGCCCGCTTTGAAGTTTCGTCGGCAAGAGAATCGAACAGCTCCATCAAATCTTTCTTGTGCGACTGATAATAGGTCAACTTGTCAGTGTCAAACGAGCCGAAAGTAGAAATCATAGATTGTCTACCGTTTCCGTCGATGAAATGCGCTCCGAGCGGCTGCAAAAAATTCATCTGCTCGTTCCAGAAAGTCGCGGGGTTTTCTATAGGGTAAGCGCAGGCGTCCACGAAAAAAAATTTGTTCGGCGTATTGTCCTTAAAAAGTTCTGTAGTCGAAATAATTTCCACGTCGTCAACCTTTTGAAAATCTTTCGGCGCGAAGCAAACGACGCGGTGAACGTTCAAGCCCCAACTTTTCAGCAGACGAACATAAACGTGCAAATCTTTGTCCGCCCAAAGGTAAACATTCGCCTTCAAAATTATGGCACGCGAAACAGAAAGTAAAATATTGCCGGCAATTTCGTGATTCTCTTTAACGCGAGTGCTGTCCAACATTGCAAGCATTTCATTTCTTAAATCCATATTCAAGCCTCCAAAAAAAATTAAGCCGCAAGCGCGGCAAGGGCAAAACGTTCGGATTAAATCTCTTCCAAGTCTTCAGGGTGCTTTTTAATGTATTCGCGGTACTTGTTGTATTCGTCCTCAAAAGATTTATCTTCGGCGGCGGCGAGCTGGAAAGTCATCATAGCAACCGCCATAATTCGAGCGATTTCGTGCGCCGGGAAAGTTTCGACTAAGCGGGAAATGGTACGCGCCGTCTCGTCAAGCAACTCTTGATCGTCGGCAGCGAAACGGTTCAAAAGGAGCAAGTCAAACATTTGCTGCTCCAACGCCGACCAACCGAGCGCGATACCTGCATTCGAGTGTGGAACGCGGTCGTGGACGTTTTCAAAATCTGAGTCGTCATCGCCTATTTCTGGAATATAAACTTCGTCTTCGTCTTCAAAACGCGACTTGAGCATAAGAATTCCCCCCGAAAAAATTGTTGGAAAATATATTGAAGTTATTGTACTATAAGAGCCGTCGAAATGTAAAGTAAAAGCAGGAGGTCGCCATGCAAAAAATTTTGTTGGGAGTCGGGATTGCGCTGATTCTCTTTGGCATTTTCGGCGCAAGCTACACATGGCACCACGACCACCGCGAGGCTCAAACTCTCGACAAGTACGCGGCGACGGAATTTCAAGTAGGGCGCGACGGCGACGGCAACTGGGAAAGCGCGACGTTCAGCCTGTGGGATTATCGCTACGACAAGGCGCAACTTTTGAACAAGGCGATTGTCTTCACGGACGGTGCGCCGTGGGAAGTCGACGCCATAACGAAACAGACGCCCAAAGGTTGGCGCAACGAGAATAAATTATTTTTCCACTTCCCAAAGTCAAGCCTGAAGGATTTGCTCCTTGCTAAAGAGATTCGCATAAAATTTTTCTACGATAACGGGCAGTCGATTGATTTGCCGCTAAGCCGAAAAGATTTGCTGGCGTGGCAGAGGAAATTGCGTTGGTAAACAAAAAAACCTCCGGTCAAAGTGACGGGAGCCGCTGATTCCTCAGCAAAGGAAATGTATGAGCAATGCCTCCCCGTTCGGGGAAAAACTTTTCGCCAAAATTAATTAATCGTTCGTGCGCGGCGATTGGCTAAAAATTTTTTTCGGCTAATCGCGCTAACTGGATGCAACGTCACGTTGCCTTTTCGCCAAAAGAAAAACGCCCTTGTCGCGGGCGCAGGGAAATTCAATGCGCATTACGCATCGCGCATTACGCATTGAAAAAAATCCCCTTCCTGTCGCTCGCAGGTCAAACGGTGATTGTTAATCGAGCAGTTCTCCCGACTTCGGCTCCTCGCTCGTCTGCGCCTTCCCAAGAAAAATTCCCAGTGACATAATTGCAGAGTCGCTCCCCGCTACGGTGACGTGATCGCTTCGGCATCTGACCGAATTCCCTATTGAGGCTTGCGCCACTCGACCCAATCATTATGAAATTTTCAACGCGCCTATCTTCCTACAAATTGTCGCGTTTGTCAACAAAAATCTTGACAGCGGCAAATTTTTTATGTTAGACTTTGCGGGCTATCGAGGCGTTCCTCTGCGTGCGGGCAAGAACGTCGGACAAAGATGGGAGGACTTAAAATTGAATATTATCGAACTGATTGAGAAAGAACAGCTCCGCGACAACATTCCGCAATTCGCGCCGGGCGATACGGTTCGCGTTCATGCAAAAATCGTCGAAGGCAACCGCGAACGTATCCAGATTTTTGAAGGCGTCGTCATTGGGCGGCAAGGTAGCGGCGTGCGCGAAATGTTCACCGTCCGCAGAATTTCTTATGGCGTGGGTGTCGAACGTATGTTCCCTGTGCATTCGCCGCGCGTCGAAAAGATTCAAGTCGTGCGTCGCGGCGCGGTTCGTCGTGCCAAGCTGTACTATCTGCGCAAGCTCACGGGCAAGGCGGCTCGCATTAAGGAAAAGAAAGCTAAGAAATAATTTCGACTGGAAAATTTTTGGAGGCTCGCTACGGCGGGTCTCTTTTTAAATTACGCCGCGAAAGTAGTGCCCGCGTGTGAAATTTTCAATCTCCGCGCCGCCGAATTTGTAAGCGCGAACAACTTGCGCGGTCTCTTCCAAAGTCAAAGCTCGGCAATCGACGCGAATTCTTGCCACGCCGTCGAAATCTGCGCGGTGTTCAATCATGGAAAGAGTTTTGGCGTTAAGAATGTGCATGCGGCAAAATTGGTCGGTGACGACGGGGAAAAGTTCGCCCAGCCTGTCGCGCAAGAAAAAATTTTTCGTCCTGCAAACGTGCGAGCAAATTTTTTTGTCCAAGCCGCCGAGAAAACTTCCGAGCACGCAATAAGCCGAAATCATCAGCTCCTGCCGTCCGTGAACGATACATTCGACAGGCAAGCAGGATTTTTTTGCAAGACTTTTAATCTGCGTCAAGTTCAGTTCGGGCGAGAGCGTCACGCCGTCGACGCCGAGATTTTTTAGAAAATTAATCGTCGCGCTGTTGAAGACGTGCAGAGAAAAATCCGTGCGAATCGGCGCGTTGAATTTTTTTGCAAGGCTGAGTGTCGCGAGATTGTGGACGTAAACGGCGTCAATTTCATCGAGCACAGAAAAATTTTCACCTTCGCGCAGGATTCGCGGCGTCGCCCAAAAAATTTTCTTCCCACGCTTATGAACGAACTCAATCAAATCATTGCGCATTACGCCTTGCGCATTTCGCATTGCATTAAAATTTTCGCCGCCAAATAAAATTTCGTCGGCTCCGGCGTCGAGTGCGGCTTTTAATTTCTCCAGCGTGTCGACTTGCGCAACAAGTTTTGTATTTTCAGCCGCGCATGGAGCAAAAATTTTTTCAGTGGGCGCGGAAATTTTCGGGCGTTCAAATTTTTTTAGCCGCAAAGTTTCAAGTTGTTCGACAACGCGGCGGCGCACGTCGTTTAGCTCGCTGATTGGAATCATTAAATTTTCGTCAAGCTCCGCAGAAATTTTTTCCAGCGCGAAGATTGAATTGCCCAGCCGCCCGATTTGATTTTTAAGCGTGTCCAAAGTCAGTGGGCGATTTTTCGCGGGTTCAGCGATAAAATTCGTCTGCGCGGTCGCCGAATTGCCGTCAGAATCCGTCATCGTCAAAGTCAGCGGCTCATTAAGTTTGGCAACGACTTCCGCCGCAACAGAAATTTTCCGAACAGGTGCGCCCGTAAAATATTTCCGTGCTGCGGCAGTCAGCTCCGCGTCGAAAATTTTAAACGCCCTGTCGTGAACGCGCACGCCTTTTGTCGGAGCTTTAACGGTGCAAAGGTCGCCGCGCAGTTCAAAATCCTCAACCGTGAACGTCACGCGCCCGCCAACTTTTATCCAAATCTCGACTTGGTCGCCCGCAGAAATTTTTTCGCCGAGCTTCAAAACAACTTTATCGCGCCCGACTTCGACGACACGCCCGATTAGCACGCCGCGATTGTTCGGCTTCATGTCGCTGATTAAATTTTTGCCGGGATTTTTTTCCAAGTAAGCCGTCGTGAAGTCGCGATTAAAAATCTGCGCGAGTTTGCGCTTATCTTCCGCCGTAGAAAAATTTTTGTCCAGCGCGTCGCGATAAACCTTGACGACCGTGGCAACGTATTCGGGACGTTTCATGCGTCCTTCAATCTTCAAACTCGTCACGCCAGTTTTAATCAGTTGCGGCAAAAGTTCAAGCGTGTTTAAATCTTTGGGGCTTAGCAGATATTTTCCCGCGTTCAAAAGATTTTTGCCGCTGTCGTCGACGAGTTCATAGGGCAGGCGACACGGTTGCGCACAACGCCCGCGATTGCCACTGCGCCCGCCAATTAGCGAACTCATCAGGCATTGCCCCGACCAGCACACGCACAACGCGCCGTGGATAAAAATTTCCGTTTCAATCGGCGACGCGCCACAAATTTTTTTTATCTCCTCCAAAGTCAGCTCGCGGCTCAAAACTGCGCGGGAAAATCCCAGCTCCGCCAAAGCTTTGACGCCCGCCGAATTGTGAATCGTCATTTGCGTGGAAGCGTGCAAAGAAATTTCTGGCGCGATATTTTTTGCGATTGCCGCCGCGCCCAAATCTTGAACTAACAGCGCGTCGACGTTCGCCCGCCGCAAAAATTTTATGTAAGCTGCGAACTCGTCCAGCTCCGAGTCGGCGATAAGCGTATTAACCGTGACATGAACCGCCACGCCGCGCAGGTGTGCAAATTCCACGGCTTTTAAAAGTTGCTCGCCCGCGAAATTTTCGGCATAAGCCCGCGCCCCAAATTTTTCTCCCGCCAAATAAACTGCGTCCGCGCCCGCCTCCACTGCCGCCTTCAGTGCGTCGAAACTTCCCGCTGGTGCCAAAAGTTCTACCAAATAAAATCCCTCCGAAAAATTTTTATAAATAATTCATCGAAAAACCCGGCTCGCATGGACGCGAGCCGCCGGCGTTAAAAACATGGATGTTTTTATAGCCGGTCTGAACGCCCTTTTCTTTGCTTACTTTCTTTTGGGCGTAGCAAAAGAAAGTATGATTTATGACATTATAGCACGCGGCAAAAATTTTCTGAATACGCGGCAGGATTAATCGCCCGCTTGCAGAATTCAAATTTAAAATTGTTGGAGAGTTCATTTGAAGTACGGGAGGGCTTTCAATGGCAAAAAAGTATTACAGCACAAAAATCGTGGGCATCGGCGGCGAGGTTTCAAAGTTCACCAGTCTCGTTAAAATGCTCGTTATCTTCGATGATTCCATGGTTCTGCCGGAGTTGCGCAATTTCTCCGTGTTGCACAGCGGCAACAAATTAACCGACGTGATTAAACCCGGCGACGTGCTCAAAATTGCCGATTCCGAGTTCAAAATCCTCAGCGTCGGCAACGAAGTCAACAACAATATCAAAAGCCTCGGTCATATCGTCATCAAATTCAACGACGACAGGGACGACTTGCTCGAAGGCAGCATTCACGTCGAAGACAAACCCATTCCGAAAATCCGTATCGGCGACGAAATTGCAATTCTCGAAGCCGGCTCGGAAGTTTTAAGCGGCAAAACTTTTGCTGTTTCGGGCGGCGACGAGGAACTTTGCAAGGCGGTCGCGCATGTGCTCAAGGACAGCGGCGCGCAGATTGTTGACGGCGACGCGGATATTGTTGTTAAGGTTAAGTAAATTTTCAGCAGAATAAATTTTTTCGACTGTCGGTCAATAATCGGCAGTCTTTTTAATGCAAAGGGAGCGATTAAAATAAAAACTTCAACGAACCAAAAAATTGAGGAACTGATTAAAGATTATCCCGCGCTGGCAATTTGTCGGGAAAGTTTGTTCGCGGCGGTGGAAATTATTTGCGAGGGCTTTCGCGGCGGCGGCAAGCTGATAACCTGCGGCAACGGCGGAAGTGCGGCGGACGCCATGCACATTGTCGGCGAACTTATGAAGGGCTTTCTCCTGCCGCGCAAGATTGAAAATTTTAATCCCGAATTCGTCAAGCGAGCGCAGGAACTTTTCCCAACCGATGTAGAATTCTTCAAGGCGAATCTTCAAGGCGCATTGCCCGCCGTGAGCTTGGTCGGTGAAACTTCTTTGCTGACCGCCTTTGCCAACGACGTATCGCCGAATTTAATTTTCGCGCAACAAGTTTTCGGGCTGGGCAGGCGCGGCGACGTTTTGCTTGCGATTTCAACTTCGGGCAACTCGGACAACGTTTTATTCGCGGTCGAAGTCGCCAAAATCATTGGGATAAAAGTCGTGTCGATGACGGGGCAGCGCGGCGGCAGACTTCGCCACCTGTCGGACGTTTCAATTTGCGTGCCCGCCAATTCGTCGCATAAAATTCAAGAATTCCACTTGCCGATTTACCACATGATTTGCCTTGCGGCGGAAACAGAATTCTTCGGGTCGCTTTAAAAGCGACGGAACAGCGGACGCGCCGTGCCGTTCAAGAATTAAACGTATCGCCGCGCTCTAACTTATAGAAAAATTTTGGAGTGATAACTTTGCACGAAGCGACGCTTGCGGAAAATATTTTGAATATCGCGTTCGACGCGGCGGAGAAAAATCACGCGACGAAAATTTTTAAAGTCGGCTTGACACTCGGAGAAATGGCGGGCGTCGAAGTTGAAGCGTTGACTTTATCTTTTGACGTGCTGAAAAAAAATACTCCCGCTGACGGTGCGGAGCTGGCGATTAGGCGCGTGCCGATTAGCGCGACATGTAACAAGTGCGGCAAAACTTTTCGGCTTGAGCGGTACAATTTCTTCTGCCCCGAATGCGACGGCGTTTTAATTCTGCAGAGCGGGCGCGAACTTTTGGTTGAGTTTGTTGATTGTGAGTGATGACTTTGGAAATAAAGTTGATGAAAAATATTTTGGGCGCGAACGACGAGATTGCCGCGCAGAATCGGAAAATGTTTTCGGAGCGCGGCGTCGTCGTGATGAATTTAATGGGCTCGCCCGGCTCCGGCAAGACGACTTTGCTTGAAAAAACTTTGGCGCGGCTCGCCGATAAAATTAAAATCGCGGTGATTGAGGGCGACCTGTTCACCGCAAAAGATGCCGAACGAATCGAACGGTCGGGCGTCGACGTGATTCAAATTAACACGGCGGGCGGCTGTCATTTGGACGCGCCGATGATTCAGAAGGCGTGCGCCTCACTCGACTTGAACGCAATTGATTTATTAATCGTGGAGAACGTCGGCAACTTGGTCTGCCCCGCCGAGTTTGATATTGGCGAAAATTTTAAGGCGGTCGTGCTGTCGATAACCGAGGGCGACGATAAGCCGCTAAAGTATCCGCTGATTTTCAAGGAGTCGGCGGTCACGTTGCTGAACAAAATCGACCTGCTGCCGTTCACGAACTTTGACTTGAAATCTGCGCGGGAAGATTTGACGACGCTCCACCCGACGATAAAAATTTTTGAAACGTCGTGCACGAAGGAAACGGGACTTGACGATTGGGCGGCGTGGTTATTGGAAAGGACAAAACTTTGATGGACGGACTTTACACGGCGGAAAATACGGTGCTGGGCATTGGCAACATAATTTTGAGCGACGAGGGCTTCGGCGTGCGCGTCGTCGAATATCTGCAGAAAAATTTTGCTTTCCCCGATAACGTCAGCCTGATTGACGGCGGGACGCTCGGCGTGGAGCTGACGCATTTTATCACGGGCACGCAACGGCTTTTGATTATCGATTCGATTGACGGCGGCGCAGAGCCTGGAAAAATTTTTCATCTGCGCGGCGAGGAGATAAAGAATCATTTCGCGCAAAAAATTTCGGCGCACGAAGTCGGGATTCAAGACGTGCTGACGATGTTGGAGCTGTCGAATAAAAAAATTCCGCATGTCGAATTAATCGGGGCGCAACCGTTCAGCTTGGAGGCGGGCACGGAACTAACGCCGCAAATGTCAAAACTCGTGCCGCTCTTCGCCGACAAAGCTTTGGAAATTTTAAAATCGTGGGGACTTATAGTGGCGGCGAGGTGATTGACATGCAAACGCAACTTAAAGAGCAGAAGTCTATTCCGCTTACACGCGACGATTTTATCATAATGCAACTAAGGGAAATCCGCGAAGATATACGCGACCTGCGCGGCGATATAAAGGACGTGCGTAACGAGATAAAGGACGTACGCAAAGAACTTAACGGGCGCATGGATAAATTGGAAAATGAAGTTCGCGCAACGTCACGTCATAGCCAAATCATGGCGGGCAGTGTCATCGCAATCGCGCTGGGCGTCCTTTATTTCGTGTTTACTCATTGAGGGAGGTTAAGCTATGATAATTTTTCCTGCGATAGACCTGCGCGGCGGCAAGTGCGTGCGTTTGGTTCAAGGTGACTTCGACAAAGAGACCGTTTACTCCGACGACCCGCAAGCAACCGCGCTTAAGTGGCATTCAATGGGAGCGAAATTTTTGCACGTCGTGGATTTAGACGGAGCAAGAAAAGGTTCGCCGCAAAATCTCGACGCCATAAAAAAAATCCTCGACGCTGTGAACATTCCGATTGAAGTCGGCGGCGGGATTCGGACGCTTGACGACGCAGAAAAACTTTTAAAGCTCGGTGTGCGCCGCGTGATTTTGGGTAGCGTTGCCGTCGAAAATATTTCACTCGTCGAGGCGGCTGTTAAAAATTTTGGCGATAAAATTGTCGTCGGGATTGACGCTCGCGACGGATTTGTTGCGGTTCATGGCTGGGAAAAGTCAAGCGCAGTTAAAGCTGATGAACTGGCAAAAAAAATCGTGGCGGCGGGCGTCAAGACGATCATTTACACCGACATTTCTAAGGACGGCATGTTGAGCGGCGTCAACGCAGAAACTTTTTCCAAGCTTCAAAAATCTTCGGGCGCGGAAATTATCGCGTCTGGCGGCGTGAAATCGATTGAAGATATTCGCGCACTCAAGGCGGAAAAAATCGCGGGCGTTATTGTCGGCAAGGCGATTTACACCGGCGCGTTGGATTTGAAGTCGGCGATTGAACTTGCGGAGGGCTGACATGCTTACTAAAAGGATTATTCCCTGCTTGGACGTAAAAGCTGGGCGCGTCGTCAAGGGCACAAATTTTATCGGACTGCGCGACGCCGGCGACCCCGTCGAACTTGCCAAACGCTACGATTTGGAGCGGGCGGACGAACTTGTTTTTCTGGACATCACAGCCTCCCACGAAGGGCGCGGCACCATGGTTGAAGTCGCTAAAAGTTGCGCGGCGCAAGTTTTTATTCCGTTCACAGTCGGCGGCGGCATTCGCACTGTCGAGGATATGCGCGTCATGTTGGCGGCGGGCGCAGATAAAATTTCCGTCAACAGCGCGGCAGTCAAAAATCCTCAAATCATCAGTGACGGCGCAAAAAAATTTGGCAGTCAATGCATTGTGCTTGCCGTCGACGCCAAACGCTCGGATAGCGGCTGGGAAATTTACGTAAACGGCGGGCGCACTCCCACGGGGCTTGACTGTCTGGAATGGGTGCGGCGTGGAGTTTCGTTGGGCGCGGGCGAAATTCTCCTTACCAGCATGGACGCCGACGGCACTAAGGACGGCTACGATATTGAATTGACCCGCGCAGTCAGCGAGGCGGTTAATGTCCCCGTCATTGCTTCGGGCGGCGCGGGCGAACTTGAACATTTTTACGACGTGCTCACTGCCGGCAAGGCGGACGCAGTTTTGGCGGCTTCGGTCTTCCACTACGGCAAATATACAATCCGTCAAGTCAAGGAGTATCTGCAGCGGCGCGGCGTCGAAGTTCGTTTTTAAATTATTCGGCGGAGGATAGAGATGATAAATAAAATTAATCCGCGAAACCGTAGCCCCTATAACGCCGCCATTGCCAGAGAACAATTTTTATTTTATGAAACGCGAATCACGGCGAAATTACTTTGCGCGGGGCTTGCAAAGGACGCCGCCATAAAGCGTATCGTGCACGAAAATCTTTTCCAATATCCTACGGAGAAATCCATTAAAAGTATCGCTCAAGCTTGCATACGCAGATTGAACGCCATGGAAGATAATTCTTTGGTGCAAGCGATAGCCACGCAACCCGCTGAAGTTTCCAAGCAGATTTGTCTTTATGCGATGATGCGCCAATACCGTTTGGTTCAAGACTTTATGTTGAGCGTCGTGGGCGAAAAGTACAGGGTATTGGATTTTTCTTTTGGCAGGATAGATATAAACGCTTTCTTCATGCGCCTGCAAGAGCAAGATGATTGGGTCGCCGCATGGAGCGATTCCACGATTTTAAAGTTAAAGCAGGTCTTGCGAAAAATTTTGCTCGAAAACGGCTACATCACCAGTAAGCAACTAAATCCCGTGCTCCTCAGTCCGATATTAGAAAAGGCGATTCGTGCCGCCGGTCAAGAAGTTCTACTTCCCGCGTTTAATTGCCTGACTTGAGGAGGTTGCGTCAATGGAAAATTTAGATAAACGCCTTGAAGACCTTAGAGAATTGATTCAGCAACCGGATTTTCTTGCGGGCAAAGGGCTATCGAACGAAATAAATATCCGCCTCTTCTGCTACGATCCCAAAGAAGAATTATCCGTACGTTATTTTACGGAGAAATTGCTTGCCGACCGAAGTCTACGTTGCCACCTGATTGAACACAACTTGTACAAAATTTTTTTATCCATTTGTGACGATAATCAAATTACTGAATTGATTGGTGACATGGAGTTGGAAGAAGGGAAAGACTTCCTGCTGGAGCAAATGGAGCTTATTGCCAGCAACGAAGCCTTCGCCGAAAAGATGAAGGAAACACCGCACAAATTGGGAGACGTGATTTTAATAACGGGCGTCGGCGAGGCGTTCCCGTTTATCAGAGTTCATGACCTACTTAACGCCATGCAATCGGATTTTTCAGACGTGCCTGTGTTGGTGATGTATCCCGGTTCATTTGACGGTCGCTACGTGAAACTTTTCGACAGGCTGACGCCGAATTCGTATTATCGGGCATTTAATGTGATTTAATTAAGGAGCCGCGCCATGACAATTCAATCAATGTTCAAGAACGACATTAACCGAAAAATTAACGGCGTCGTTATGGTCAATCAAAAGGAAAATTCCGTGCTCGTTCAGGAGCTAAATGAATACGTCGTCACTAGAGAACTTAAGAAACATTTTAAAACTTTCTTTAGGAATTACGTCGAATCCTTCAGCGAATACACCGCCGACATTGGCGTTTGGATTTCTGGTTTCTTCGGTAGCGGCAAGTCGCATTTTTTGAAAATGCTTTCCTACCTGCTGACAAACGAAGAAATTGACGGCGTGAAAACAGTTGAGCGTTTCAGAGAAAAATTTGCTGACGCTCCCGAAATTTTTACGCTGATTGAGCGCGCCGGCAAATGCAAGGCTGACACGATTTTATTTAACATTGACGCCGTAGGTCCGAAAAACAAGGATAAAACCGCCGTGATGCGCATCTTTGCCAAAATGTTTTACAAATATCTCGGCTTCTACGGTGAAGATTTTAAGCTTGTAAAGTTGGAGCAGTTTGTCGACAGCCAAGGCAAGACAGAAGAATTTCGGCAGGTGTTCGAGGCTAAACACGGTGCGCCTTGGTTAAAATCACGCAACCGCTACACATTTTTAAAAGATACCATTGTCAAGACTATGCAGGAAGTTCTCGGCATGAGCGAGCAATCTGCGCGGGACTGGTTCAAAAGCAAGGATACGGGCGATCTCTCCATTGATACGCTCGTTTCCGAAATTAAAGAATATGTGCTAAGCCAGCCAGAAAATTTCCGCCTGTTGTTTATGGCTGATGAAGTCGGACAATACGTCGGCGGCGACACAAGCCTTTTACTGAATCTGCAGACCCTCGTCGAAGAAATTGGCAATAAATGCGGCGGAAAAGTTTGGGTGATTTGCACCGGACAAGAGGCGATTGACGACGTTATCAAAGCCCGCGAAAATGAATTCTCCCGCATTCAAGGGCGTTTCAAGACGCGCCTGTCGCTTTCTTCCTCGGCGGCTGATGAAGTTATTCAAAAGCGTATCCTGTTTAAAACGGAGGACGCGGCGCAGAAATTAGCGCAAGTCTACACCGGCAACGAATCTGTCTTGAGCAATCTTTTTACTTTTACAAACGCCGTCATGGACATCAAGGGCTACGCGGGCGCAGATGAATTCGTTAAAAATTTTCCGTTCGTGCCCTATCAATTCGTCTTAATGCAAAAAGTTTTCGTGGAAATACGCAGACACGGCAACATTGGCACGCACCTTTCCGGCGGCGAACGCTCCATGCTCTCCGGTTTCCAAGAAGCGGCGCAGAAAATCGAGGACAAGGACGAATACGCGCTGGCTCCGTTTTATCTTTTTTATGATACGGTGCACACTTTCCTTGACAGTTCTATCCGCCGCGTGATTGAACGATGCGCCCGCGCCGCCGAAGAAGGCAATAAAATCGAGCCGCAGGATTTAGACGTTTTAAAACTTTTGTATCTCGTGCGCTACGTCGACGACGTAAAAGCCACGCTAGACAATATCGTTATCCTCATGGCGGACGACATTCGACTTGACAAAATTATCATGCGCGCGCAAGTTCAAAGTTCTTTAGACCGCCTGCTCACCACAACTTTTATCGGCTACAGTCAAGGCACCTACAAATTTTTGACCGACGAAGAACAGGACATTCAGCGCGAAATTAAAAATACTCTCGTTGCGCAGGCTGAAGTAGTTGCGCAAATTTCCAAAATAATTTTCGGCGACATCTACACCACGCGGAAATTTCACCTTGGCAAATACGATTTCGCCTTCGACCGCATGGTTGACGGGCAGGCGGACGGCACGCTTACTAACGATATGATGTTGCGCTTTTTAACTGTGGCGGCTAATCCTACTGAAGAAAGCGAATTGCGGCTGATGACTGAATCGGTCGGCAGAGTCATCGTCGTGCTCGACGGCGCAGATTACTACGATTATTTAGAACGGGCGATGCAAATTCGCAAGTACGCAATGCAGCTGAACAGGACGCAACAGCCCCGCTCCGTACAAAATATAATTCGCGAGCGGCAGGACGAAGCTGGGAAACTTGAACTGAACGCAACCAACGCCCTGCGCAAGGCGATAGTCAATGCGAAATTCTACGTCGACGGCAAGCAGATTGGAATTCAAAGCGGCGACGCAAAGGCGAAACTCGACGAGGCTTTGAAGCAGTTGGTTGCCAGCGTTTACAGGGAACTGGCACTTATCGACAAATTTGCTGACAGCGACGACGATATTTCTAAAATCCTGCGCGGCACCACACAGACTTTGCCGGGCAGTGCGCCCAATCAAGCCGCCGCCGCCCAGATTGAAAATTATCTTGATATGCAGTTCAAACTAAATAAGCCGACGACTATGGCTGATTTGCAGGAGCGTTTCCGGAAAAAACCTTATGGCTGGCGCGAAATTGACATCGCGGCGGTCGTGGCTATGCTCATCTTCGGGCAGAAAGTCACCGTCAAATACGCCGGCATGACCATTCAGCCCAACAATCCAAAATTGCCCGACATGCTCCGCAAGAAAAGCGAGATCGGCAAAACTTCCATCTCCAAACGACAAGCTATCGCCGCGCAGAAAATTCGCGAGGTTCGGGATTTTTTGCTGGACTTCTTCGAGGGTATGAGCGTTCCGCACGACGAGGACGGACTTGTTAAACACATCGAGAAAAAATTTGAGGACGAGCTGAATCACTATACCGCGCTTAGCGCACACTACGCCAAACGCAACTATCCCGACCAAGCAAAAGTCAATCGGGCTGTCGCGCTGGCAAAAGATATTCTCTCCCAGCGCAAGGACAACCTCGCCTTGATTCAGCGCGTGATTGATAAGCAGGACGAACTTTACGGCATGCGCGACGACTTGCTCAAGGTCGAAGGTTTCTTCAAAAATCAAGTTGCGCTTTTTGACAGAGCGGTTGATTGTCAGCGCGAACTTTACGACGACCGCGACTATATTGCCCGCCACGCCGCCGCCAATCAAGCCTTGAATCAAATCCGCGCGATTACGACGATTCCCGCCGCCGGCAACTTCAACTACAAGCGCATTCCGGAGCTTAACGATTGGCTCGCGAAATTAATCGCGGCGCATGATGAATTGCTTGCCGATAAACGCGCCGAACTTTTGGAGATTGTGCGGCAGTGTTTGGAGGAGATTCACACGCTGGCGAACGCATCTCCGACGGTAAAAAATATTTCCAATGTCGCCGACGAATTTTTTTCGCAGAAGCGGGAACAAATCGCGGCGTGTCAGAAGCTGGCGTTGCTTGACGGGCTGATTGCGCAAATATGGCAACACAAAGACGAAACCGTCAGCAAAATGGAAGCATTCCTCCGCCCGCCCGACCCAGAGCCGCCGTCGACAGCGCAGGAATTTATCAAGACAGTTCACCGGCAAGGAATTTTCCCTGCAAAAATTCTGCGCTCCGAGGCGGAAATTGATTCCTACTTCGCGAAGATTTGCGCCGATATGAAACGCCTGCTGAAAACTTGCGACGGTATTAAACTTAACTGACGAGGTGCGGCTATGGATAAAAATTCTATCAGGAAATATGCGGTGTGGGCGCGGCGCGAGCTGATTGAACGTGTCGCCCAACGCGCCATGATTTACGGCGTGACGGCAATAAACGCGGGCAATCCCAATGATAGCAGCGTCAATGGTCGTTTGCTCTCCGATACCGAAAAGCGGCAACGGCAAGCTTTAATCGCCAAAGTCAACGCGCAAGGTTTTAATCAAGTCATAGAGGAAGTCGCCTACACCTGGTTCAATCGCTTTGCCGCCCTTCGCTTCATGGAGGTCAACGGCTATTTGCCCTCGCACTTCAGAGTTTTCACCAATGACGCCGGCGAGTTCAAGCCGCAAATTTTGGACGAGGCGATTAATCTGGAGCTTGACGGCTTAAATAAAAATCGCGTCTACGAACTGCTGAACGCCAACAAGACCGACGAGCTTTTTAAATATCTGATAATCGTGCAATGCAACGCCTTGAATAAAATTTTGCCGGCGATGTTCCAGCGCATTGAAGATTATACCGAGCTGCTTTTCCCCGACCATTTGTTGAGCCAAGACAGCGCGATTGCCCAGATGATTGCCACCATTCCCGAAGACGATTGGCGCCAGCAAGTTCAAATTATCGGCTGGCTTTATCAATACTACAACAGCGAGCTCAAAGATAAAGTTTTCGCCGACTTGAAACGCAACGTCAAAATCGCCAAGGAAAATATCCCTGCCGCCACGCAACTTTTCACGCCAGATTGGATTGTCCATTACATGGTTGAAAATAGTTTGGGGCGGCTGTGGCTGGAAGGGAACCCCAACGACGCTTTAAAGTTAAAGTCCGAGTGGAAATATTTCCTTGACGAGGCGGAGCAGGAGGATTCGGTTCAAGTTCAGCTGAAAAAAATTCGCGCTGAATTCGCCGCACTCAAGCCCGAAGAAATTCGCGTTATCGATCCGTGCATGGGCTCCGGTCATATCCTCTGCGTGCTCTTCGACGTGCTAGTTCGCATTTACGAGGATTACGGCTACACTGCCGGCGACGCCGCCGCCAAAATTGTCGAAAATAATTTGTGGGGCTTGGACATCGACGAACGCGCCGCGCAACTTGCCTACTTCGCCGTGATGATGAAGGCTAGGAATTACGACCGCCGATTTTTTACCCGCAAAGTTTTTCCGCACGTCTTCGCCATTCACGAGAGCAACGACCTGCGCACCGACGCCAAAGATTATTTAAACCTTTCCACGGGCAGCCAAGAGACGTTCGATTATTTGATGACTGCCTTCACCGACGCCAAAGAATTCGGCTCGATTATTCAGCTCGCCGACATGGATTATCGCGCGTTGGAGGAGGAACTGCTTGCCGCGCTGACCACGGGCAACTTGTGGCAGAAAAAATTCGCGCAAGAGGGGCTTTATCTTGTTCGCCAAGCGATTGCCTTGACGCAGAAATATCACGTCGTGGCGACTAATCCGCCGTACATGGGCGGTAGCGGCATGGGCTCCAAACTCGCCGCCTACGTCAAAAAAAATTTCCCCGACAGCAAAAGCGATTTAAGCACCATCTTCATGGAAAGGTGCAGAGCTTTCGCTAACGGCGGCGGCTACTATTCAATGATTAACATTCCCGTCTGGATGTTTATCAGCAGTTATGAAAAACTCCGCCGCAAGCTCCTCGCCGAAAATATTTTCATCAACATGACGCACAACGGGCGCGGCATATTCGGCTCGGATTTCGGCACGGTCGCTTTCGTTGTCGAAAACATTTCCGTCAAAAATTACACGGGAAAATTTCGCCGGCTCTTTGACGCTCAAGTCGAAGTCAAATCACCCGCCGTCCGCGAGCAAGAATTTCTTTCCGGCAAAGGCGAGCACTGCGCTCAGCAAGACAACTTCTCCAAAATTCCCGGCGCGCCAGTCGCCTATTGGGTCAGCAAGCCTTACATTGACGCTTTCGCTAACGGAAAATTTTTGGGCTCTATCGCCGACTCGAAGCAGGGCTTAGCGACCGCCGATAACGAAAGATTTTTGCGGCTGTGGTATGAAGTTAAAATGCCAGCGATAAAATTTGACGCAAAGACAGCGGCGGAGGCTTTAGAATCAAAAAAGAAATGGTTTCCATACAACAAGGGCGGCGATTTCCGCAAATGGTACGGCAACAATGATTATGTCGTCAACTGGGAAAATGACGGCTTTGAAATTAAGCACATGTTTGACGCTAAAGGCAAGCTTCGTTCAAGACCGCAAAATACTCAATTTTATTTCAGAGAATGTGCGAGCTGGTCTCTCGTGACGTCAAGCGTTGCCGCATTTCGCTACAAGCCGTGCGGTTATATTTTCGACGTTGCGGGCATGAGTTTCTTTTCTGTGGATTTGTTGATGTATCTGTTGGCTCTGTGCAATACAAAAATAACAATGGAAGTTCTTCGCATAATTGCACCGACGATTAATTTTCAGTGCGGCGACATAGCAAAGATTCCCGTGCTGATTGACGCGACTGTCAAGCGGCGTGTCGAGGAGCTGGCGGTGGAAAATATTTCGCTGTCGCGGGCAGATTGGGACGCCTTTGAAACGTCGTGGGACTTTCAAGAACACCCGTTCATAAAATTTGCGCGGGCGGCGGGCGGCACGGTCACGATAGAAAAAGTTTTCGGGGCGTGGCAGGACGAAGCCGAGGAGCGATTCCAAAAACTCAAGGCGAACGAGGAGGAGCTTAACCGAATTTTCATCGAGCTTTACGGCTTGGGCGCGGAGCTGACGGCAGAGGTCGACGATAAGGACGTAACAGTCCGCCGCGCAGATTTACAACGCGAAGTGCGCAGTTTCCTCTCCTACGCGGTGGGCTGCCTGTTCGGACGCTACACGCTGGGCACGACCGGTTTAATCTACGCGGGCGGCGAGTGGAATAGCGCAAATTATCCGCTCTTGCAACCCGTCAAGCACGGAATCATACCGATAAGCGACGCGGAATATTTCGAGGAGGACATCGTCAATCTTGTTGAAAAATTTTTGACGGCGGCACTGGGGGCGGCGACGTTGGAAGAAAATTTGCGGCAGATAGCGGCGGCACTGGGCAAGGCGGGCGCGGCGCGGGAGGCAATCCGCAATTATTTTATCAATGACTTTTACGCCGACCACGTCAAGATTTATCGCAAGCGACCGATTTATTGGCTCTTCGACAGCGGCAAGAAGAACGGCTTCAAATGTCTGGTTTACATGCACCGCTACCGCTACGACAGCATTGCGCGCATACGCACGGAATATGTCCACAAGCAGCAGCGGCAATATCGCATGGCAATCGAGGTCTTGGAGAAACGAATCGAGGAGGCACCGACCGCTAAGCGCGTGAAACTTTCCAAAGAGCTTGAAGCCTTGCAGGGGCAGGCGGCGGAACTTCGCGCATACGAAGAAAAAATTCATCACCTAGCCGACGAAATGAACGCGATAGATTTAGATGACGGCGTCAAGCACAACTACGAAAAATTTTCCGGCGTGCTCGCCAAGCTCAAGTGAGGGTGACCGATGAGTTACGAAAAAATAGTAGAGGCATTGGAGCGCAAGTTCGCCGAGCCGTTGCCGGATTTTTACCGGCGATGGATAATTTTTTGGATTGACGAGGAGCAAGACTTCGCGGAGGCGATAGACGAGATAAAACTTGGCGGCGCGAAGGTCGTAAAGCTGACGGGCACAAATAATTTCGTCGTGAAAAAGTTGCTGTTAGCGGACGAGCCGGCGAGCAATTTTTTAATTTATCAGCCGTTCGCCTATGAATCGGAGGAGGACAACTGGCTACTGGACGTAACGTTTTACGCGAGGGAATTTCGCGCGGATTTAATATCGCTGTGGCTGGAGGAGCTGGGCATTGCGGCGACGTCCGCGCTCCGTCACGGCTTCAAGGCGCATCGGAAATTTTTCAAAGCACAAGCTCGGCGCAATAAAATTTTGGCGCAAACAAAAAAGCCGGCGACGTTGGCGCAGTTGCAGCTGGCGATAATGGCGGCACTGGCTGGGCTGAAGTCTCCAAAGCCGAACGCGATAATCAAGGCGGTGTTGTGCGCGGAAAAAAATTCTGTCTATCAAGAGTTCGTGAACTACGGCGTTGACGGGGCGTTTCGGCAGATGTTGGCGCAGGGCACCGGCTATTCGGACGCGGACTTGAACCTTGAGGACTTAGCGGCGCACATATTGCTAACCGCCGCCACGCGCACGCTGAATCCGAATTTTTTCGGCGGGCTGGAAAATTATATTTCCGCCGCGCACCGAGCCTATTGCTACGATTTTATAAGCGACTGGCTCCACGACCGCGCCGACGACTTGCGCACGATTGCCGAGCACGTGGAGGAGAAATTAAATCTTGCGCAACGGTTTAAGAATCTGCAATTAGCTGACCTTGTCGAGACGGAAATTTTCCCGTGCACAGATGAAGTTATCCTAATCAAGCTCATGGAGCAGATAGGCGACCACATAATCGACGCGGCGGCAATCGAGGCGACGGTAGAGAAACGGTGCACTTGCATTTGGTACGACGCCTTTAAAAATTATTACGAGGGCATTTTGCAGGTTGCGAGCATGCAGAAGTTCTACAAGAAAAATTCCGGCGGCTTTCACACGCTGGAGCCCGCAAAAGTTTGGGAAGAATACACGACAGAATATTTTTTAATGGACAGCTACTACAGGGCGTTCCACAAAAATTACGCCGACAATCTTACAAATTATCATGCGCAGCTTTCCGATTTATTCAATCGCGTTGCCGAGGAGGTCGAGGGACTTTATAAAAATTGGTTCCTCCGACAGCTGGGCGACAACTGGACGAAAGCTTGCGCGGAT
Source organism: Selenomonadaceae bacterium (assembly GCA_017412925.1). Taxonomy (GTDB): domain Bacteria; phylum Bacillota; class Negativicutes; order Selenomonadales; family Selenomonadaceae; genus Quinella. The sequence continues at coordinate 23,520 of JAFPVP010000169.1, read as the reverse complement.
TTGCGGGAGCGTGGACGTATCAGCGGCGTGCATCAGCAGATGAATTTTTATCGGCACAAAGTATTAAATCCCGCCGGAAAAGTTTACGTGATAATCTCGGACGCATTGCGCTACGAAGTGGCAGTTTCATTGAAGGAGCAACTGGAACGAGAGACGCAATCTGAAGTCGCGCTGGAGGCGGTGCAGGGAATTTTCCCGACGATAACCAAATTCGGCATGGCGGCACTTTTGCCCCACGATGAACTTTCTGTAGCGGAGCAAGGCGGCGAGCTTGTCGTTTTGGCGGACGGACAATCAACCAAAGCTCCGAATCGCGATAAAGTTCTCAAAAATAAAAATCCCGCCAGCGTGGCTCTCAAGTACGAAAATATTATCAGCATGAAGCGCGCCGCTCGTCAAGCCAAAGTCAAGGGCATGGAAATCGTTTACATCTATCACGACACGATTGACCGGGCGGGGCACGCGGAAAGTTCTGTTTTCGGCGCGTGCTACACGGCGATTGACGAGCTGAAAAACATGGTGCGAATCATCACGAACGAATGGGGCGGCACGAATATTTTCATCACCGCCGACCATGGCTTCCTGTACACCTACAGCCCGCTGCCTGAAGACGATAAAGTTGACAAGACCAAGGCGAGTGCTCAAGACGTGGAAATTGGGCGACGCTATGCAATCATGCAGAAGGGAGCGCGTCCGCAATATCTGTTGCCGGTGAAATTTTTTGACGACAAAACTCCATACGCGGCATTTACTCCGCGCGAGAATATCCGAATTAAAATGCAAGGCGGCGGCTCAAAATTTGTTCACGGCGGCATTAGTCTGCAGGAGCTGGTTGTGCCGATAATCGGTTATCACTTCCTGCGCAATCAATCTAAGGATACAAAGCCCGTGGAAATTTGCTTGTACTCTTCCGGTCGAAAGATTAGCAACATGATTTTCGCGCTGAATTTTTATCAGGAAGACGCAATCAGCATTAATCGGCGGGCAACGACTTATCTTTTGTACTTCGTGAACAGCGACGGGACGCTCGTCAGCGACACGCAAAAAATTATCGCCGACAAAACCGCCGCCGATAAGCAGGAGCGCACTTTCCGCCGCACCTTTAACTTAAGGGCGCAAAGATACAGCAGCACGGAAAAATATTATCTTGTCATCGCCAACACCAGCGGTCTCGAAGTTCAGCGCGAAGAATTTCAAATCGACATTGCCTTTTCAATGGACGAGCTGGACTTCTTCAGCTAAGGAATCGTTTATTGTAAAGCAAAAATTTTCTCGGCTACGGTCGGGGAATTTTTTTTGCCCGAAAAAAATTTTTAGTGTACAATGCGGGAAAACTGAAAGGAGCCAAATAACTTTGACACTGACTGAAGAAATAAACAAGCGGCGGACGTTCGCGATAATTTCACACCCCGACGCGGGCAAGACGACACTCACGGAAAAACTTTTGCTCTACGGCGGCGCGATTCACCTTGCCGGCTCAATTAAGTCGCGCAAAACTCAACGCCACGCCGTCAGCGACTGGATGGAGATTGAAAAGCAACGCGGCATTTCCGTCACAAGCTCCGTCCTGCAATTCGACTACGCCGGCTGCCGAATAAATATTCTCGACACGCCAGGGCACCAAGATTTTTCCGAGGACACTTACCGCACGTTGATGGCGGTTGATAGCGCAGTTATGATTCTCGACGCGGCTAAGGGCGTGGAGGCGCAGACGAAAAAACTTTTTAAAGTTTGTCGTGAGCGGCGCATACCGATTTTTACTTTTATCAACAAGCTTGACCGCTACGGAAAAATTCCGCTCGATTTGCTAGACGAGATAGAAAAAGTTTTGGGCATTCCAACTTACCCGATGAACTTTCCGATTGGCAAGGACGGGAAATATTTGGGCGTCTTCGACCGACAAAAAAATCGGATTGAACTTTTCGCCGAAGACACCACGCACGGACAAAAGGAGCGGGCGTCAGAAATTTTTGAGGCGGACGACGCGGAAGTTATAAAACGAATCGGGCAGGAAAATTTCGACACGCTCCAAGAAGATTTAATGCTCCTCGACGAAGCGGGCGAAGTTTTCGACAAAGCTAAGGTTGACGCGGGCGATTTGACACCGACGTTTTTCGGTTCGGCGATGACAAATTTTGGCGTGCAGAATTTTTTGGAGGAGTATTTAAGACTTGCGCCGCCGCCCGCACCGAGACTTTCCAGCGACGGAATCATTGAGCCGGAAGATAAAAATTTCTCCGCGTTCGTGTTCAAAATTCAAGCCAACATGAATCCCGCGCACCGCGACCGCCTAGCGTTTATCAGAATTTGTTCGGGCAAATTTGAACGAAACATGACGGTTTGGCACGCGGCGACCGATAAATTAATCAAGCTCGCGCAACCGCAACAATTCCTCGCGCAGGACAGGCAAATTATCGACGAAGCTTTTCCTGGCGACATCGTTGGACTTTTCGACCCTGGAATTTTCGGTATTGGAGACACGCTCACCGACGCCGCCCATAAATTTAAGTTTGAAGACTTCCCAACTTTCCCGCCGGAAAAATTTGCTCGCGTGCAAGCTAAGGACACCATGAAGCGCAAACAGTTCGCCAAAGGTATCGACCAGCTGACGCAGGAAGGCGCGATTCAACTTTTCAACCAAGTGGGCGCGGGCACCGAATCTTACATCGTCGGCACTGTCGGCACGTTGCAATTTGAAGTTCTGCAATATCGGCTCAAGTCGGAGTACGGCGTCGACGTTCTCTTAACCATGTTGCCGTTTGAAGTTGCGCGTTGGCTAAAATTTTCTGACGGCGCGAAAGTCACTCCTTCAAGTCTGCGCGGCGCGGATAGGGGAATGTTCGTCCTTGACCGCACAGAAAAGCCCGTGCTCCTCGTAGAAAACGAATGGGCTTTGGGCTGGATAAGCGACAACAATCCTAAACTCGAAATGAACGCGACGCCCTAATTTTATATTAAGTTACGGGAAAAATTTTTCGATATATAGGCAAACAAGGAAGATAAACTGAAAAATATTTGCAAGGATTGCAGCCAACAGGTGGTGAAAGTCATGATTATAAACAATGTGAACTCGTCCGCGAATTATTATTCTAACGTGGCGGCGACGAGATATGCAAATTCAATCGGCTACGTTCGCGGCGTGCAGAAAAATGACGCATTTACTCCGTCCAGAGAGGCGCAGAGTTTCAGCGACTTGTTAAACAAACTCAAGAGCACCTCCGAAGTTCGCGAGGACAAAGTCAGCGAGATTCAGCAGAAAATTTCTTCGGGGCAATATTTCGTTTCGGCGCAAGACATCGCGGCAAGTCTTTTGACTAATCGTTTCTGAGGCGGCGGATATGTGGCAAAAATTGATTGAAACACTCGACAAGCTCGGCGACAACTACGACAAATTGGCGGCACTCGGCGAGAAAAAACGTTCAGCATTGGTCGGCATCGACATGAAGGGTCTTTCCGATATACTCGACCAAGAACAGCTCGTCACGGCGAAAATTCAAAAGCTGGAGCAAAACCGCCTTGAAATTCTGCGCGGCTTGTCGCAGTCAGATAAAACCTTAACTGCGGCGACGAAGGCTAAAGATTTTTATAGAAAAGCACCTGCGCTCGCCATGGAAAAAAAGTTGATTCATCTGCACGAACGGTTGAGCAAAAACGTCGACCGCGCGTTGACTATTCGTAGCAACAATCAAGTTCTCGCGCAATGTGCCTTGGACGCGGTGCAGGGTCAACTTAACAAATTGAGCGGCGCGACGGTCGAGCCAACCTATTCGGGCAAAGGCGCGGGCGTCGTTACTCATCAAAAGAAATTCGATTTTAAAGCTTGAGGGCGCGGCTATGGACGAAACGATTAAACTTTTGCGCGAACAGGCGATATTGTGCGCACACCTGCCCGAACTTTTCGACGAACTGATAAATATAATGGAAAGCAATTCACCCGAAGTTCAGGAGCCAATCCGCAAGATTGAAGCGACAATGCGCGACCTGTCAAAGAACGAGCAAAAGGCGGAAGATTTTTTGAAGCGGGTCGGGGCAACGTCGTTTGCGGAATACATCGCCGCGCAAGATAAAAATATTCAGCGGGACGTGGCGGAAAAACTTTTAAAGAAAACCGCCGACGCGCAACTCCGACTGGAAAAGCAGGTATCGAAAGCCAAGCTGTTGGTCAAAAAGGGCAGGGATTACGTCGCATTTAACATGAACATTTTAGCGCGGACTTCAGCGAGCGACACCTACGGCGCGGAGGCAAAGACCGGCTCCAATCGGACGCGGCGCATGTTCGAGGCTAACATTTAAAGGATTAACGCGGGGACTAGGAGGGAAAGGGATATGAGATCAACCTTTGCGGGACTAAACACCATGGTGCGCGGCATCACGGCTAATCAGCTGTCGCTCGACACCACGGGACACAATATAACAAACGCGGGCACCGAGGGCTATTCCCGACAAACCGTCACATTAGCGACGACCTACAGCGAACAACGCGCGGGCTTGCACGGAAATGTTATGGTCGGCACGGGCGTTGACGCTCAAGCTGTCGAAAGGGCGCGCGATGTTTACGCCGATATTCAATATCGCAACGAAAATCCTTCACAGCAATACTATAAAACCATGGCAGCCAACTATGACAAGCTCGAAACGATTTTCGACGACAGCAGGAACTTGGGCATTGAATCGGCGTTGAATAAATTTTATCAGACGTGGGTTGACCTTTCGACGAACGCTTCAAATTCTTCTGCGCGGACGCAAGTCATTGAGCAGGGCAGAAATTTAAGCGATATTCTCCAAACGGCGACTTCCGAACTGCAAGAGCAAATTCGTTCGGAATATGAAGACCTTAAATCGGAGATAAAGCAAGTCGACGATATGCTTGAAGAAATTGTTCTCTTTAATAAGCAAATATCCGCGCAGGAAATTACCGGCGCGACGGCTAACGATTTGCGCGACAGGCGCGATTTGCTCGTTGACCAACTCTCCAATTACATGAATATTTCCTTCACCGAAAACGAACGCGGCTATCAAATAAATTCCGGTGGCGTCACTCTGGTGAACGGACCGACACGGGCGCACCTCGAAATGAGCAACGGCGTTTCCTCCAGCGTCTACGGCATCGATTACGGCATAACCGACTACAACATTAAGATTAAGGAAAGCGACCTTGTCTTCCTGCCGCAAAACGGTATCCTCAAGGCGCGGCTCGATTCTATCGCCGAAGATAAAGCCTACATTGACAGGATAGCCGACATTGCAAGTTTCATGCTCACCGCCTTTAACCAACAGCACAGGCAAGGCTGGGATTTCGACGGGCACGCAAAATTTGTCAACGAAGACGGCACAGCATTCACCGGAGACAGCAGCACTTTGACGGCGATTGAATATCTCGACGCCAATGGCGATTACGTTGCCGCTACGAACGTCGAAAAATATAACGACAGCTACTACAACAAAACCGCGATCATTACTAAAAACGCCGACGGCACTTACAGCAACGCTTCCGGCGATGAAGTCAGCATTTCCGACGTTATCACCGTAAAAAATAGCGACGGCAGTGTTGCAGGATATTATTTCAAAGTGATACGCCAGAACGACGACACCACATTTTACGAGGGCACGGATACCAGCAAAGTTATAACCAAAGTCCCCGACACGATTAATTTCTACGGCAAGGGCAGTGTGGATTATCAATATCGCTACGACCCTGAATACAAGAAGAATTATCTTTACAAGGAAGACCCCGCGCTCCCGACCGATAAGCAAATGTTGAGCGGCGTGCAGATTATCGCAGAGCTTGAAGTCAATGCAAAGTTCAATGAAAATCGCGGCGACCGCTACATTGCCACGGCGACAAGCTACGATGTCATAGAGACGCAGAACGCGGACATGACAGTTTCCCGTGATTATATCGCTAAGGAATGGGGCAACCGCACCGGCGACGGCACCAACGCCGTTTACATGAGCGAACTTTTCAACATTGCGCCCGAAACGATTTTAAGCGACGGCAAACCCAATGCGCTTGTCTTCAGAAACGACAACGGGCTTGCTTCCCGACAGATGATTTTGCGCAACTTGAACGGCGACCCCATTGACATGGCGGGAAATGTTTTGACTAATTCGGACGATTACGTTCTCGCCACGGCAATGACGACGCTCAGCATAAATTCCTACTACCAAAAAGCCATGTCGACTTTGGGCATTGACGCCTATTCAACCGACGTGAACTATGAGGGCATGCAAGCCATAATGACGCAAGTAACAAATTGGCGCGATTCAACTTCGGGCGTCGATTGGAACGAGGAATTAACCAACATGATTAAGTTCCAAAAAGGTTTCGCGTCGTGCTCGCGCTGTCTAAACGCTATGGACGAAATGCTCGAAAAACTCGTGAACTCCACCGGCGTCGTCGGCAGATAATTTTTAAGCTGAAAAACAATCCCCAAACAAGGAGGTATTTTTATGGGTGTGCGAATCGGCAGTATGCACTTCATGTACAATTATCAAAACTCGCTGAACAACGCCTATCAACAGCAAGGCAAGCTTTTTGAGCAGGCGGACGGCTCGTCACTGCACCGCGCCAGCGATAACCCGATGAATTACGCTAAGCTCCTGCGCTACAACGTCAGCGAAACCGAAAATAATCAGTACATGGAGAATATCAAAACGGCGTCTTCGTGGATGAAACATTCCGACGACGTGATGATTCACATGACAGAAATGATGCAGACGTTGAAGGAAAAATCGGTGCACGCGGCGAATTCAGACAACGCCGAGGACGATTACGCGGCAATTCATAAAGAAATGTTCGCGCACATGCAAGAGCTTGTTTCCGTGGCGAATAGCCAAGTCGGCGACAGATATTTATTCGCCGGACAAAAAGATTTGACTAAGCCCTTTGAAATGTCAGTTAAGGAATACGACCGCGGCTTGCCCAAAAATCTCGACGTTTCGCAATCGGCGTTCTTCAAGGGCACCGATTCCGACTACAACACCGAACTTTTCCAAATGCTCACCGTGAACGACGACAGCGGCAACACTTACTACATAGAGACCGACGGCGGCAGATTGGACGCGGATACAGTTCAATTCAACCTCTACACAAAAGATTTTATCGACGAGGGCTATAAAGAACTTATCGCCATGGGCTACAAAAACATTGAGGAAGCGGAAAATGCAGCCGCCACCGATACAAGAGTTAAAGCCATTCTCGACGAAGGCAGGCTCGGCAAAGTTGACGACTTTAAAGTTTCCGATTATTTTACGAATCAGGGCTTGCTTAAAGACTCGAATAACAATAAAATAACGTTCAACGGCACGGATTACACTTTCAAGACGTATCCGCAGAATATCGTTACCTACAACGGCGACGAAAATCTTATCTCGATGGTCAAGCTCAACGGCGCGACTGACCCCGGTGCTGATACCGTCAACGCGACGGGCGCGGGCATGTTCGGCAGAGATATTTTCGATAACGCCAACTCGGGCAATGATCCTTCGGGCACGGCGATGCTTAACGAACTCCTTTGCGTTTGCGGCAGAGTAAATGATTGCGATATTCACTGGATGTCCTCCGACGGCGTGACGGTCGCTGACGTTGCCCATTCGACAATGCTCGTAGAGGAAACTAAAATCGGCGCACGTCAACAGCTTTACAATCAAGTCGACACCATGCTAAGTGCCCACGCCGACAACATTACCGAAGATATAACCAACGTAAGCGGCGCAGATATTGCCGCGCTGGCAACGAAACTCATGCAACAAACCGCGCTTTACAATCTGTCATTGTCATTGGGCGGACGAATTCTCCCGCAATCGTTGGCTGATTATCTATAAACGTTAAAAAATATTTTTAAGCAGTCGTCAATGAATTTCGGCGCGGCGACTGGCTGAAAAATTTTAACGTTGAATCGCGCTAACTGTTTGGTTACTTTTTAAAAGTAACTCTTGAAAACCAAAAAAATTCAATCCTGCAGGCGTCAACGAGTTTTTGCGTTGTCGTCTATTGGTGTTTTCGGGATTTTTATTCTCGGCAAAAATTTCGCGAACAAAGCAGGAAAATTTATCGAAGGGAGGGAATAAGTCATGTTGGTGAGGTTAAATACTCGACATGAGTTGCCGCAAATAGGCATTCGGTCAACCCAAGGCAGACTCGACGCGGCGGGAATAATTCAGCCGCAACCGCGCAACACAAGCAATCGTCAGGCGCAGGCGAACAAAGCCGCCACGCAACCGAGTTTGAGCTTGGATAATTACCCCAGCCGAAGAGCCTACGGATTCAAGAAACACGGCGACTTGGCTTCAGAACGCGGACACAGGGGCGTTTCTGACGCGCAAGCCGCAACAGGTCGGCACGCAAGCGAGGGCTGGTCAAAAGCCACCACTGCGGCACAACGCGGCGACGACGTTGTTCAAAAAATTAGGGCGGATATGTTCGCCGATTATCAAGCGCGACCGGTTTTTACAACGGCCGCCATACCCGACCCTCAAATGCAGGGGTATGCAGGAGAGGTTATCGGCGAGCCCGATGTCGGTGATATTTCAGTCGATATTGAAACCGCGCCGAACGCAAGGATTCACTACACGCCGGGCAGTGTGGAGACTTATCTTCAAAACGAAGGCTTTATCCGCCACTGGGTCTCCGCAGATCACTATGACATTTATGCCTAGCCGAGAAAAAGTTTTCATTCTGTTGAGGAAAGTTCAAGGGAGGAAAGTTGTATGCGTAAAATTTATACCAGCAGATTTGGTGAGATTGAGGTTGACGAAAAGAAAATTGTTCATTTCAAGGACGGCATTCCCGCGTTCGAGGACGAGCACGAATTTGTTATCCTGCCCTACGAAGAGGAGAGCCCCTATTACTTCATGCAGTCGCTTAAGTCACCGGATTTGGCTTTCTTGCTGACGATTCCTTTCCTGTTCTTCAGCGATTATTCGTTCGAGATTGAAGACGCGACGATTAAGGAACTCGACATCAAGAACCCCGACAGCGTGTTTTATTATTCCATGGTTACAATCCCGAACGGCTCCATTCGTTACATGACGGCTAACCTCGTGGCTCCGATTGTCCTCAATGCCGAGAACATGCAGGCTAAGCAGGTCGTTCTGGAAAAGAGCAATTATACGACTAAACACCGCCTCTTCCCCGAAGCTGCCAAAAAGGAGGGGTGATTAAATGCTGGTCTTGACGAGAAAACCTCGTCAGCAGATAATGATTGGCGATAACATCGTCATAAACGTTGTAGAAGTTCAAGGCGAAAATGTGCGTATTGCGATTGACGCACCGCGGGACATAAAAATCTATCGCGGTGAGATCTATCGTGCGATACAAGAAGAAAACCAAAAGGCGGCTCAAAAATTGGACGTCGACTTGCACGGCGCACTGCCGCTGAACAGCAATTAGGAATGCGAAATGCGCATTGCGTAATGATGACGATTTTAATTGCGCATTACGCTTTACGCATTACGCATTGCATTAACAAAGGAGTGTTTAATTATGGTAGGGAAACTGAATGACATGGTCACGGCAGCGGTCGTTGTGGACTCGGCTCCCAACACGAAACCTGTCGGCGAGCAGGACTTCGCGCAGATTAAACCCATAGCGCAAAAGCCCACCGCCGACGCCAACAAAATCTTGACGCCTGCAGAAAAGAAAGAGCAGGAGCAGCAGGAATCCGCTTTGCAGCCCGGCACAATGTCGGAGGCAAACGTCAGCCAAATGACGGAGATCTTCAACGAGCTCATGGATAAAATCAACTGCGATGTCGAGTTCAACTACAACAAAAAGGCTAACATGCTCAACGTCAAGATGATCGACAAGGAAAGCGGAGAAGTCATCAAGGAGTTTCCGCCGGAGGAAATGATTAATAATATGATTAAGGCCAAGGAATGGCTGGGCGCGTTTATCGACAAGGCAGTTTGAGCAAGCGCGCCTCCTAAGGAGGGATTACCATGGGTGTCAATGGAATTTACGGCTTGTCGGGTTCGGGCATGGACATCGAGTCGCTCGTTAAAGTCGGCATGATGAGCAAGCAGAACGAATACGACAAGATGGCACAAAAGTACACCAAGAACGAGTGGATGAAGTCTGACTACTTTAACATCAGCAACACAATCACCACGTTCAATAATTCCACGCTCCACGATTACAAGCTGTCGAGCACCATGAACGCCAAAATCGCGGAAAGCTCCAATTCTGCGGTCAAAGTCACGGCGGGCTCTTCGGCGGCGAATGCAACTCACCGTGTCGAAGTCACAGATCTCAGTACAAATGCTTACCTTATCAGCACTGCCGAGAACATTACCCGCTTGAATAGCAGTGCTCCCCAAAGTGCCGATCTTAAGGATGTTCTGTTCAGTAGCTTTAGCGTCGATGCGGATAACGAAACCGTCACCTACACCACAAATACAGTCAGTGGAAAGGCTAGAACCGTAACCAATAAATTGGACGAGACGGCGTTCTCGTTTACACTTAGCAACGGCAACGGCTCTGAATCAAAAGAAATCAGCTTTACATTCAAGGAGATAAATGAGGGTGCCTCGCTGAATAATTTGGCGTCCAAGATTAAAAATTCGGGGCTTAATATCACTGCCTCTTACGACGCCGGCAAAGATACCTTCTTCATTTCCAACACCAAGAGCGGCGAGGGGAACGATGTCAGTATTTCTTTCAGCTCAACCAAAAATCCTACAAGCTCGAAGGGCGACACCATTTACTCAGTAACCAACGCCATGCGTTTTTTCAATTCGTTAGGTCTTCAACAATCCAAAGATGGAGAACTTGTTCCTGGTACGACTGCGGCTTTTGGCAAGACTTCCACTTCCTACACTGTGAATGGCGAGGACGGTCATATCAAGGTTGACGGCAAAACTTATACGCTGACGGACAATAAAGCCACCGTCGACGGCGTCACTTACACCGCGCTCGACAAAACGAGTTCGACAGCGGTCGTCACAATCTCGCAGGACACCGACGCGATTATCGACAAGGTTAAAAGTTTCGTCTCCGATTACAACAAGTTGCTCAGCAGTCTCTACGAGAAATACGACGAGAAAGCCGATTCCAACTACAAGCCGCTCACGCAGTCGCAGAAAGACAGCATGAAGGAAGACCAGATTGAAAAGTGGGAAGAGAAAGCCAAGAAAGGTATGCTCTACCACGACCAAACGCTCGGCAAGATTATCCAAAACATGCGCAGTGCGGTTACCAGCAAAGTTGAGGGGCTTGACAGCGACTACAACTCCGTTTTCAGCTTGGGCATTTCGACGACGGGGCTTAAAGGTCAGCTGGTTCTCGACGAGGACAAACTTAAAAAGGCTCTCTCCGAAGATTCGGAAGCGGTTTACAATGTCTTCGCCAAATTGGGCAACAAAACAAAGACGGTAAACGGTCAGTCAGTCGAAGACACGAGTTATAACGGCATAGCACAGCGGCTGGGCGATATTCTCACCACCGCGACGCGGAACATTAGAACCCGCGCAGGCTCCTCGGCGGACATCACCGAAGACAGCGACTTGAACAACCTTATGCGCAACCTGCAGACGCGAATGAGCAACTTTAAGCGCATGATGAGGACATTTGAGGACGCGCTCTATAAGAGATACGACAAAATGGAATCCATGCTCGCCAAGCTCGGCACACAGCTTAGCTTTGTCATGGGCGGCAATTCGTAAAGTATCAAAAATTTTAAACGGGGAGTTGATGTGATATATGGTGAACGCGGCAGAAGCATACAGGCAGAATCGAATTTTAAACGCGCCGCCGGAACATTTGACGCTTATGCTTTACAACGGCTGTATTAAATTTATCGAAGACGGCAGAGATGCACTCGAAAAGAAAGAATACGAGGAAGCCAACACCCTTTTGCAGAAAGCGCAGAGGATAATTTCCGAGTTCCGCTTGACGTTGAACTTTGACTACGAAATCGCTCATCAACTGCTCCCGCTTTACAACTACATTTATGACAGGCTGGTTGAGGGGAATATCCAGAGCGACTTGGCGAAGATTGACGAGGCAAAGGGCATTGTCGTTGAATTGCGCGACGCTTGGGTCGAGGCCATGAAGAAAGCGCGAATCGAAAAAGGCGAAGGCACGGGCGGCAAAGGCTATGCGTAAGGAAGACGTTATAAACGAGGCGCGAACTCTTTGGCAGAAATATTTCGTGCTGACAAAGGAGCTTTTAAAATTCAGCGATCAGCGGGATAACGAGTTGTTCATGGATTTAGTCGAACAGCGCGAGCGGATTATCACGAATCTGAAGGCGTTGCCCGAAAATAATTATCGCGAATCCGACGAGTGCAAGGCGATGATTGAGCAAATAATCCCAATGGACAAGCAGATAATCTATCGAGCAAGGGCGTGGCTGAATAAGGCTCGGCGGCAAAACAGCGCGGTGCGTTCCTACGACTTAATGGAGTCGGCGGGACTGCGCGGAACAGTTTTTAACAGGAAATATTGACGCAAATTAAAAGACCGATGAAATTTATCGTCGGTCTTTTTTTGTGGGCAAATCGTCGATCATTCTCGTTTGAAGTAAGCCGCCGCGTACATGACGGGCAAGACCAATAAAGTTAAAATTGTGGCGACGAACAGCCCGCCCGCGATTGCGACCGCCATAGGTGCCCAAAAAACGCTTGACATAAGCGGCAACATGCCCAAAATCGCCGCCGCCGCCGTCAACATTATCGGGCGGAATCTTAAAATCGCCGAATCGATTATCGCGTCGTGAAGATTTTCGCCCGCAGCCATGTGCTGTTGAATTTGGTCGATTAAAATCACCGAGTTGCGAATTATCATGCCCGACAGCGCGATTACTCCCAACTCCGCCACGAATCCCAGCGGCCTTGACAAAATTATCATCGCGAAAATCACGCCGATTAAGCCGAGCGGCGCGGTTAATAAAGTCAAAAGCATTGCCTTTGCGTCGTTGAGCTGGAACATTAAAAGCGTCATGATGATTAGCGCGACGAGTGGCAACATTGCCGCGAGCTGTTCGGTTGATTTGTCGCTTTCCTCCAAATCGCCGCCCGGTTTGATTGAGTAGCCGAGCGGTAAATTTTTTTGCAATTCTTCCGTCGCCGCCAAAGCTTTTATCGCCGCGTCGTTGGCAGTGCCGCTTAAAATGTTCGCCTGCACCGTGATTGTCGGCTTGAGGTCGCGCCGATTGATCAAGCCGTGCTCCGCGCCGTAAGAAATTTTTGCAATCTGTTCGAGTGGAACGTAGCCCGCCGCGCCTAAATATATCGGCAAATTTTTCAGCGAGGCAAGATTATTTCTGTCCGCCTCCGCAAGCCTTAAATTAATGTCAATCGTCCTGTCGCCGGTGTAGAATTCGGCAACCTTCGCGCCGGTGATTTCGGTGTAAAGCGTGGACTTAACCGCCTGACTTGACACTCCGAGCGCGCGCAATTTGTTTTGGTCGAGTTCAATGCGGACGACTTTGGATTTTTCGTTCCAATCAAGATGAACGTCGAAGACATTTGAATCTTGCGCGATAAGGTCGGCAACCTGCGCGGCGAGCGACTGAACTTTTTCAACGTCGGTGCCCGAAACGCGAATCATAATCGGATATTCGGCGGGCGGTCCCGTCTGAATCAGTTGGATATTCGGGCGGACGAGCGGGAAATTTTCTTCGAGTTCGTGACGAATTTTTTTTATCAGCTCGTCGCGATTGTCCTTTGCCGTGACGACGAATTTGGCAAGGTTATCGGCGTCAGTTTTCGGAGCAATCGTCAGCACAAAGCGCGGCGTATCCTGCCCGACGTAATAGGCGAAATTTTTAATGTTGTCGCGTTCCGTGCTTAAAAATTTTGCAAAACGGTCAGCTTCGGCTTGAGTGGCGGCGATTGACGAGCCTTCGGGCAATCTCAATTCGATTAAAATTTCGGGGCGAATCGACGGCGGAAAAAATTCCATTTGCACCCAACTTGCCGCAAAGATTGTAGCCGCGAATGCGCAGATTGTCCCGCTCAACACCAAAATTTTGTTGTCCAAAAAAATCTCCAGCGTGCGACGGAAAATTTTGTAGAAGCGGCTGTTGTAAAGTTCGTCTTCCGATTTTTTGTCAACTTTGATTATGTACGTCCCGAAAAGCGGCGCGACCATGACTGAAACTATCCACGACAAAATCAGCGCGATTGAAACTACCCAGAACATGTCGCGGCAGAATTCGCTGGCAATGCCCTTGGCGAACGCAACAGGGATAAAGCCCGCGCAGGTTATCAGCGTGCCCGTCAACATCGGTTTTGCCGTCACGTTGAAGGCATGACACGCCGCGTCGAATCTCGACAGCCCGCGCTCAAGTTGCACGCTCATCATTTCCACCGCAATAATTTCGTCGTCAACCAAAAGCCCCAGTGCAATTATCAGCGAGCCGAGCGAAACTTTGTGCAAGTCGATTCCCAGCGCGTACATAAAACAAAAAGTCCCCGCCAAAACAAGCGGAATACAAATTGCCACGACCAAGCCCGTCCGCAAGCCCAAACTCGCGAAGCTCACGGCTAAAACTATCACGACTGCTAAGATTAAAGTTTCGACGAATTCTCCGATTGATTCTTTGACGACTTCGGGTTGGTCGGATACTTGCGAAATTTCTAAGCCCAGCGGCAGTTCCGCTTGAATTTGCTCCGCCATGCGGTCGAGGTCTTCGCCGAGTTTTAAAATATTTCCGCCGTCCTCCATTGCAACCGCAATTCCAATCGCCGGCTTGCCGTTAAAAAACATTTTCGGTTCGGGCGGGTCAATAAATCGCCGCTCAACTTTGGCAATGTCCGCGAGCCGAAAAATTTTTCCGTCCGCATTTATCGGCAAATTTTTTATCTCGTCCACGTCGTCGAAAATGCCCGTCACGCGCAAATAAACATTGTCGGAAGAAGTATCGACCATGCCGGCGGGCGTCATCGAATTTTGCGCGGCGAGAGTTTCAGAAATAACTTGCGGGCTGATTCCGAGTTCGGAAAGTTTGCTTTGCTCAATTTCGACGTAAACAATTTCGCTCTGCTCGCCAACAAGTTCAATCTTTTTAACGTCGTCAATTCCGAGCATTAAGCGGCGAATTTCTTCCGCATTTTTGCGAAGTTCTTCGTAAGAAAAGCCGTCGCCGGTCAGCGCGTAAATCGAGCCGAAAACTTCGTCGTAAGTGTCGTTAAAGAAAGGTCCCATGACGCCTTCGGGCAATTCATCTTTAATATCGTTGCAATAGTTGCGCACGTCGCGCCACGTCGGGCGAATTTGTTCGGTTGAAGGTTCCTCGTCAAGTTCAACATAAATTATCGTCTCGCCGGGGCGAGTTTCGCTGGTCAAGGAGTCAAGGTTCGGAATATCCTGCAATTTTTTTTCGAGTTTGTCAGTAACTTGTTCCTGCATCTCGTCAGCCGTCGCGCCCGACCAATACGCCGCAACAATCATCTCGCGGATTACAAATTTTGGATCTTCCATGCGTCCAAGTTGAAAGTAAGAAAAAATCCCGCCGATAAACGCCGCGACGATAAAATACCACACGATATTTTTATTTTTGAGTGACAGCTCCGTTAAATTTCGCAAGTCAATCACCTGTCCTGACTTCTTGCCCGTCGTGCAATTTTTGGACGCCGGCAACGACAACCACGTCGCCCGAATTCAGCCCGCGCACGCGCACATTGTTATCGTCAAAAGTTGTGACTTCGATTTTTTTCAGCGAAACTTTCCCGCCGTCGACGAGCCAAACCTGCGCGGCGTCGCCCGTCTGATAAATCGCGCTGAGCGGCAAAATAATCGCGTTTGGAGAAATTTCGTCGCGCAAGGAAACATTTGCAGTCATGCCAAGCTGAACATTTGAAATTTCTG
Source organism: Selenomonadaceae bacterium (assembly GCA_017412925.1). Lineage (GTDB taxonomy): Bacteria > Bacillota > Negativicutes > Selenomonadales > Selenomonadaceae > Quinella. Next base: position 7,709 of record JAFPVP010000169.1, on the reverse strand, counting down.
GCAGAGAAACTTTCACGGTAAAAGTTCGAGAGGCAGAATCCGCCATCGGGGAAATTTCGCGAACAATTCCGCTTACAACGTCGCGCGTCGCCCAAAAATCAATCGTGACGGGCTGCCCGATTTGCACGGCGGAAATTTTATTTTCGGGAATGTTTACGACGACTTCAAATTCATTTGTCTGCACGAGCGTCAAAACATTTTGCCCCGCCGCGACGACTTGCCCGACTTCCGCGTTGATATTTGAAATAATTCCGTCAGCATCTGCGGTCAGCGTCGTGTATTCGAGCGCGTTTCGATTTTGTTGCGCTTGAGCGACTGCGGCGTCGTAAGCGGCCTGCGCGGCGTCGAGTTCAGTTTTATATTGGTCGAGGACAACGGCGGCGATTGCGGCAGATTTGAAAAGTTCGCTGTACCGGTCGAAATTGTTTTTGGCGAGCTTGAGTTGCGCGAGCGTCGAGGCAACTTGAGCTTCGGCACCGCGATTTTGTTCTAAAACGTCTTTTGGGTCGAGCGTCATCAAAATTTCGCCGGCACGAACGCGCGAACCTGTCTGAACGTCGCGAGAAATAATTTTTCCGCCGACTTGGAAGGATAAATTGGTTTCGTAGCGACCGCGCACGACGCCCGAATAATTTTCCTCGGAAGCGACGTTGGTCAGTGAAATTTTTTGAACTTTGACGAGCGGCGGCTTTGGAGTTTGAACTTCTTCCGCGCTACAACCCGCAAATAAAAAACTCGCGGCGATAATTCCTGCTAAAAATTTTTCCTTCAATAAAGTCACCGCCTTAAAAATTTTCCTTGTGATTATCATTTATCGCAAATAATTGCCAATCAGCAAAAAAGTTATCAGCGCGAACATTTCAGTCAGCGTAGTCACTGCGCCGTAAATGTCGCCCGTCACGCCGCCGATTTTTTCCGTCGCGAAGGTTGCAAATCTCCACGCCACGATTAACGCAACTAAACCTGCCGCCGCCGCGCAGAGGAAAAATATTTCGGCAAAAAAATTCAGCGGGAGCAACAGCAAAAAAGTTTCAGCCGCCGCGAAAATTATCGTGCGCCGCGTCGTGAATTTCGCGAAAGATTTTCCCATGCCCGATTTTCTAGCGTAGGGGAAGGAGCCGATTGTCACGACCATCATTAGCCGCGCGATTATCGGTGCGGAGAAAATCGCCGCGCACAGCCACCACGTCGACAGCTTTGCCAGCTCCGCCAACGTAGAAATTTCAATCGCCGCGACTAAAATCATGCTCACCACGCCAAATGAACCTGCGCGGCTGTCCTTCATTATCTCCAAAATTTTTTCGCGCTCGCGACCGGAAAATAACCCGTCCGCCGAATCCATTAGCCCGTCGCAGTGTATGCCGCCCGTTAAAATTATCAGCGAAGAAAAACCTACCGCGCCCGTCAGCAACGGCAAATTCAAAAGATTTAACACTCCAACAATCGCCGCATAAAAAATTCCGAGCACCGCGCCGACCGCCGGAAAATATTTTACTGATTCGCCGAAACTTTGCTCCGTCCATACGCTCTGCTTGACGACAAAAATCCGCGTCAAGAATTGAAGTCCGATTAAAAATTCATTCATAAAAACTTTCACCTAAGCGCATGATACAAAAATTAAAACAGATTGTACAGCGCGAGAAAATTTTTTTGCAGTATTGAAAGATACCTGCTATAATCGGCGCGGCATATGAAAATTTAAAGGAGGCATTTTTGCTGATGGAAAATTCTGCGTTGTCAATGCTGCCGCCGATTATAACGATAATCCTCGCGCTTTGGACGAAGGAAGTTTACACGTCGCTGATAGTCGGAATTTTTGCGGGCGCAATGCTGTTCACGGGCGGCAATTTTCTCGAATCAATCGTTACCTTCTTTGAAATCATGGAGGGCAAAGTTGGCGGCAACGTGAACATTTTGGTTTTCCTAGTTATCCTCGGAATTTTGGTCGCGATAATCAGCAAATCGGGCGCGACGCGGGCTTACGGCGATTGGGCGCGTTCGGTAATCAGTGGCAAACGTTCCGCGCTCGGCTTGACGGCTTTTCTGGGCATGTTGATTTTTATCGACGACTATTTTAACTGCCTGACCGTCGGCACGATTATGCGCCCCGTCACTGACAAATTTAAAATTTGCCGCGCTAAGCTTGCTTACGTCATAGACTCGACGGCGGCTCCCGTTTGCATTATCGCGCCGGTGTCAAGCTGGGCGGCGGCGGTCGGCTCCTCCCTCCCCGAAGGCTCACTTGTCGACGGCTTTTTACTTTTCCTGCAGACGATTCCTTTCAACCTCTACGCAATTTTGACGATGATTTTCATGGCGTTTATCGTTATCACCGGTCGAGATTACGCGACGATGGGCGAAGTCGTCCGCAAGAACAACGAGCATTTTGAAATTCCCGAAGAATACAAAGACGCCGTCAACGAAGAACAAAGCACCGGCGGCAAGGGTAAAATCGTCGATTTGATTTTGCCGCTGATAGTTCTGATTTCCCTCTGTATTTACGGCATGTTGTACACGGGCGGCATTCACGAGGGCAAAACAATTTCCGATGCCTTCGCCGATTGCGACGCCTCCAAAGCTCTGGCTCTCGGCTCGTTTATCGCGCTGATTTTTATTTCTCTGCTCTATCTGCCGCGTAAAATTATCAGTTTCGCCGAATACTGTGAATGCTACTCGCAAGGTTTCCGTGCTATGGTTCCCGCGATTTTTATTCTGTGTTTGGCGTGGACTTTGTCGGGCATTTGCTCTGATAGCTATTTGAACTTGGGCGGCTACGTCGGCGGCATTGTTCAAGAGCACGCAACGCTTGTCATGTTCCTGCCTGTGATTTTCTTTGTCGTGTCAATCGGCTTGGCTTTCGCGACCGGTACGAGCTGGGGCACATTCGGCATTTTGATTCCCATTGCAATGAGCGTTTTGGTTAGTCTCCCCACGGAGCAGGCGGCTAATCTTTTGGTCATTTGCATTGCGGCGATTTTGGCTGGCTCGGTTGGCGGCGACCACGCCTCGCCCATTTCTGACACGACGATTTTGGCTTCAGCGGGCGCACAGTGCCACCACATAGACCACGTTTCAACCCAAGTTCCCTATGTCTTGACCGTTTCAAGTTGCTGCGTCGTCGGCTATACTGTCAGCGGCATCACGGAAAGCGGCTGGCTAGGTTTGGGAGTCGCGCTGGCTTGCCTTGCCTTGGTTATGACTGTGATTCGCGCTAAGGTTCCGCCCGTCGAAGTTTAAAAAATTTCTTGGAGAGAATACCCTATGGAAAATCATTCTGAGCATCTGAGATTTTTGGATAACCTGTTCAGCACCTTTACGATAATCGCGCGCGGAAATTACGTTGTGCTTTACGACGTTAAGAAGCGCATTACGCGCGTAACGCCCGCCGCCGCCGATTTGTTAGGCTTTCCCGGCGAATATATTTCTTCGGGCGACGATGTTTGGGAAACGCACATTCACCCCGAAGACAGATTGACTTACAGACGCAACATGGCGGCTTTGCTAAGCGGAGAAAGTCGCGGCTACGACTTGACTTATCGCACGCGGCTAAAGGACGGCTCCTACGCTGTTGTTCGCTACGCTGGCTCGACGATTTTTGACGCGCAAGGTAAGCCCCTGGTTATCGGCGGCATTATGATTAACGAGGGCGTGACTGCCGTGACTGACCCCGTGACGCTCCTGCGCAACCAATACGGTTTCTTCCGCGATTTGGTTGCCGCCATTGAACTTAAGCGGAATTGCGTTATCGTGCTTTGCGGAATCAATCGCATGAATAACGTTAATGAGGAGCACGGCTATGCGTTCGGCAATTCGGTTCTGCAACAGGCGGCGTGGCTCCTTCAAGACGTTGCAGGGCAGGAGGGCACGGTTTATCGCATGGAGGGCGCGAAGTTTGCTTTTCTCACGGAAAATCTCTCGCCCGAAGAAGTCGCCGTCAAGTATGAAAAAATTCGTCGCGCCGCGCTGGCAGGTTTGCCCGTGGAAAATGTCCGTCAAGTGCTGTCGATTAACGGCGGCATGATTCATTTCGACGGCGGCAAATACGACGAACGGACGGTTCAGGCTTGTTTGAATTTTGCTTACAACGAATCGAAATTTTATCACAACGGCAAGCTCGTCAACTACAACGGCGCAATCGGCATGAATACCCACGAATCGCTGGAGCTTGTCGCCGAAGTGCGCAACGATATTTTAATGGACTGCAAAAATTTTTCCCTGCGCTATCAGCCAGTCTTCAATGCCGCGACGGAAAAATTAGTTTCAATTGAAGCTCTTCTTTGCTGGCACAGTGAGCGTTTCGGCGACGTGCCGCCGTCAGCTTACGTTCCAGTTTTGGAGCGCGATTTCCTGTTCGAGGAGCTGGGTTATTGGATACTGCGCCGCGCCATGGAAGACGGACTTAAACTTTTAAAAATAAAGCCCGACTTGGTCTTGAACGTGAACATTTCGCCCGCGCAGATTGTCGACGATTTCCTTTTTGGAGAGATCGACAAAATTTCAAAGTCAGTGGGCTTCCCGCTGAAACATCTTTGCTTTGAACTGACGCAGAGTTGCCGCCTTATCGAACCGGATATTTTGCGCCGAATCGTACACGCCCTCAAGCGCAAAGGAATTCTCTGCCTGATCGACGACTTTGGCAGCGGCGTCGCCTCGATTGACTTCCTGCGCGACCTTGCCCCGAATTTCATCAAGCTGGAGCGCGAATATATTTTGAACATAAACAAGCCCGGCAACTTGCAAATCGTGCGGCACCTGTCGGAGCTGGCAACGGAACTTGGCACTAAAGTTTGTCTTAAGGGCGTGGAGGACGCGCACATTCGCGAGATTATAAAAGATTTCCCGATAGTGAACGTTCAAGGGCATTATTATTCCGAGGCGATAACCTTAGACGAAATCATAGAAAAATATCTGTGAAAAATTTTTCCCCGTCAACATGGCGGGATTTTTTTTACAAAAATTTTTCCCGCACTAATTGACAAAAAAAAAAAACAATTACTATAATGCATATAACCGCATTAAAAATTTTTCTAGTAAAGGAGATGAGTTTATGGCAAGCCAACAAGAAGTCATAAAAAAATTTATGGCGTCACTCGACACGACAACTAAGAGGGGCGAGACCGCGCTCAACGAAGCAATTAAATCTTGCTCGACTTTCAACAGCATGCAGGACGCTATCGACCAAATGATCGCGGACTGCAAGACAGCCAAAAGTGCCGACGATTTTTTGAAGACTTACTGCGGCATTAATCTCGACAACGACGACACGGGCGCGATAACCGGCTCCGACGCGGGCGGCGACACAACTAAAACCGCCGAATCAATCGTCACCGAAGAAGGCTCGCTGATAGAATTAACAAGCAGAAATTGGTTCAATGATATAGAGGGGCAAGACGGGTTGATAGTTCAGCTCGCCAAACGTACCGGTTCACTCAAAGAAAGCATGGGCAATATCGCTGTAAGGGATTTTAATGAACTTTCCGAACAAGAAATTTATCTTTGGCGAGCGATTTACACTTGGTGGGTAAGAAACGGACTCAACCTTATTGCGGAAAGTTACGGCGACAATTTCAGTTTCGACGAAAAAAAATCTTCCGCCACCAATAAAGACAGGACACTTTATATCATCTTTGAAAAATTTGACGCCGATGACAACGCCTTGGCAGATACGTGGGGCGATTCGACTAATGATCAAAACTTGGTAATTCGCATTAATCTGAATTACTACGGCGATGCTGACGGCGTGGACGGTAAGAGCGAAGACACTTCTGAATATCTTGACCGCACTTTGGCGCATGAATTAACACATGCCGTCATGCGCGCCAATATCAATTATCACGACGATTTGCCCGCTTTCGTCAAAGAAGGCGTAGCGGAACTGACGCATGGAATTGATGACTTTAGGACGGACTCCATAAAAAAAATTGGCGGGCGACTATTCTCTCTTGGCTGAATCTCTGGTGTTCGATGAAAAACCCGTTACTGTTTCGGGCGTCAATAATCCGACTTATGCCGGCGGCTACATGTTTTTCCGCTGGTTGGCGCGGCAGTCAAGCGATTTTACGATAGACAACACCACCGCAAATGAAACCGTTCTGACATTCCGCAGCAACGACTCTATAACCAACACCGCTTCCAACGTGACGATAAACAGCGGCGACGGCTTAGACGAAATTACTGTTAGCGGCGGTGATAAAGTTTCAGTCGACAGCGGTGCCAGCTCTGATTATGTTGCCGTTGGCAGCGACTCGAAAAAAGTTACCGTCGACAGCGGCTCCGGCAACGACTTTATCAATAACTGGGGACCGCAAGCAAATATCATCACGGGTTCAGGTGACGATACCGTTCACAATGCAAGCTTGGCGAGCAATGCTTACATTTCAAGTGGCTCGGGCAATGACTCGATTGATAATCTTGCCTCCAACGTGACAATCGACGCGGACTCCGGCAACGACACCGTTAGCAGCAACAACAACGACGAAATAAATAGCAAAGTCTCCATTTCCGGCGGGTCGGGTGACGATTCAATTTATTGTCGGAGCAATAACTCTACCATCGACGGTGGCTCTGGCAACGACACCATTTCTAACGTTAATTATAATTCGTCCGTGTTCGGCGGGTCGGGAGCGGATTCGATATACAGCTACAGTTATTACGCTACGATAAACCCCGGCGCAGACAACGACACGGTTTCGCTTAACGCTGCGGGCAGCAACAATATCATCGTCTATGCGAGCGGCGACGGCTTCGACACGATAAGCGGTTTTACCTCCAACAATACAATTTCTCTTAGCGGTAGCGATTACTACACAAAAAAAATTTCTGGTAGCAACGTCAATATAAGTTTGGTCAGCGGCTCCGGCTCAATGACGCTCCTAGACGCGGGCGACGAGACAATCAACGTCAAAGGCAGCAAATTACTCAACGTCATCAACAATACCACAAGCCGCAAAAAAATCAAGGCGGGCAAAGGCGAAGATTCAATCACAAATCGGGGCGGCAAAGTTACCATCGTCGGCGCGAGTGATGCGGATTCAATTTGGAATTACGGCGCGACTGTCTCCGTCAACGCCGGCTCCGGCAACGATTATGTAGACAACAGAGGAAACAAAGTCACGTTACTTGGCGGCAAAGGAAATGATTCTATCCTTAACTATAACTATAACGGCGGCGCAAAGAACGTCAAAGTCGACGGGGGCGCGGGCAACGATTCCATTTCAAACTGGGGCGACTCCGTTACACTCCTTGGAGGTGCGGGCAACGATTCACTCTACAATAGTACCAACAGCGGCGGAGGTAAAAAGGTTTCGCTCGACGGAGGAGCCGATAACGATTATATTCGCAATTTCGGCACGAACTGCACGCTCACGGGCGGCGACGGCGACGACACCATTGGCAATTACGAAAAAGCCTATATCAACGGCGAACTTGTAACTGAGAACGGAGGCAAAAACGTAAAAATTTTCGGCGGCGCAGGCAACGATTCGATAACAAACAACGGCGCAAATGTCACAATCAGCGGCGACGCGGACAACGATTCGATAACAAACAACGGCGCAAATGTCACAATCAGCGGCGACGCGGACAACGACTTAATTACAAACACCGGCTTAAAAGTTACGATAAATGGCGGCGACGGTAAAGATACTTTATCTGGCGGAAAAGGCAATGATAAACTCCTCGGCGGCGCGGGTAATGACAGCTTGAACGGC
>JAFPVP010000168.1 GCA_017412925.1 Selenomonadaceae bacterium | reverse complement strand
TTTCGCGGCGGCAAATTCGCGCTCCTGCCGATTTTAAAGGGCGTCTTCAAAAACCCAATGATTTTGGGCGCAATCGCGGGCGCAACTCTTTTAATTTTGGGCGTGGAAGTGCCAAAGCCCGTCCTAAAACCAATCGGACAAATTTCAGCGGCGACCACGCCTGTTGCGCTGATAATTTTGGGCGCGTCGTTCAAACTCGGCTCCACGCACATGCACAGAAAGCAACTGCTCGGCGCAGTCTTCGGCAGATTAATTTTAGTTCCCGCAATAACGTTGTCGACGGCGGCATTTGTCTTCGGCTTCAGCGGAATTGAATTCGTTACGCTCGTAGCAATCTTCGCGTCGCCGTGTGCAGTCGTGTCGTTCGCCATGGCTCAGCAAATGGGCGGCGATTCAGAGCTCGCGGCAAATTGCGTCGTGTTCACGTCCGCGTTGTCGTGCTTTACGATGTTCTGCTGGATTTTGCTTTTCAAGACGCTGGGAGTGTTTTAAGTGGAAAAAATTTCTTCGTTCGTGACAAAAAATATGGCGTTGCTCGTGGTGGCGGTCGCAATAATCGCGCTCGTGATTCCGTCGTCGTTCAAATGGGTGCCGCCGCGAATTCCAATGCTTTTGGGCGTGATTATGTTCGGCATGGGTATGACGCTCCGAGTTGAAGACTTTAAAGAAATTTTCCGTCGCCCGCGAGATGTTTTAATCGGCTTGCTCGCACAATTTACAATCATGCCGCTTTTGGCTTATGTCTTGGCAAAAATTTTCCAACTGCCTCCTGAACTCGCGGCGGGCGTTATCTTAGTCGGCACATGTCCCGGCGGCACCGCCTCGAATGTCATGACTTACCTCGCGAAAGGTGACCTCGCGTTGAGCGTCTCTATGAGCATGGCGTCGACTATTTTTGCTCCAATTGTCACGCCGCTTTTGACATGGCTTTTGGCGGGCGCGTGGGTTGATGTTTACTTCTTCGACATGATGTTATCGATTGTGCAAGTCGTCATTGCGCCGATTCTCCTCGGCATAATCGTAAATAATCTCTTCGCCTATTTCGTCCGCCGCGTTGTAAAATTTTTGCCGCTCGTTTCAATCGTTGCAATTCTTTTGATTGTCGGCGGCGTCGTCAGTGTCAATGCCGATAAAATTTTGCAAACGGGTTTGCTCGTGATGTTGATTGTAGTTTTGCACAATCTTTGCGGCTACGGACTCGGTTTCTGCGCGGCGAAAATTTTTAAAATGAACGTCGCGAAGACTAAAGCGATTTCAATCGAAGTCGGCATGCAAAATTCTGGGCTGGCAGTCTCGTTGGCGATGGTTCACTTCAGTGCGACGGCGGCGATACCAGGTGCGCTTTTCAGCGTGTGGCACAATATTTCCGGCTCCATTGCCGCAAATTATCTCGCTCAAAAGTCGAACAAACTCAGCTGAACGGGCTTAGAAAAATTTTTCGGCGGCTTGGAGATTTTCGGCGGCTTAGATATTTTTGTTGGCTTGAAAATTTTTGCTTGCCGCTGAAACTTCCCCGCTACTCTCCGCGCCAACTCATCGCACCGCTCATTAAAAAAATTGCCCGCGTGACCTTTAACCCAATTAAATTTCACGGCGCGGGTAGAAATCAATTCGTCCAACTTTAGCCACAAATCTTGATTGAGCACGGGATTTTTCGTCGCCGTCTTCCAGCCGTTGCGTTTCCACTTGACAAGCCAGCCGTTCGTGAAGGCGTTCTTCAGATAGCTACTATCCGTGAAAAGTTCGACACTCGCGCCCGCCGATATTTTTTCCAAGGCACGAATAGCCGCCGTCAGCTCCATGCGATTGTTGGTCGTGTGCTCCGCGCCGCCGTAAATTTCCTCGCGGCGATTATTTTCGTCGACGATAACCGCCGCCCAACCACCCGCGCCAGGATTGCCCAAGCACGAGCCGTCTGTATGAATTTGAATCATTTTTTATCCTCCAAAAAAATTCTGTCGGTTATGTCTTTAGGTAGCGTTTGAAATTTATCACGGATTCGCCGCATTGTCAAAGCTCAAGGCAATCTAAAAGCCCGACGACAAAGACAACTTGTAAAGCTGAAACTTTTCTGATACAATACCGCCAATGCCACCACTCTCGTGACGGCATAACTTTGAACGAGAGACTGGCTATTAAAAGTCAAGAACTTGAAGCCGGAACATAAGGTTTGTTATTGCGAAGAACAGCGAAAAAAGCTCGGCATAAGGCTTGGGAACCGAAGAAAACTTTTTAATGTCGCCGCCAAGCTCTAAAAAAAGTATCAAAATTAGCAATGATACGGGCAATCCCTTTGTCAAAAGCAGCGATTGACGATTCGAGCGACTTTAATTGATATTGGCGGATAATCAGCGAAAAACTCGGCGAGGCAATTCTTGGCACAATTCAACGGAAGACTTGCCGAAGCGACGACGAAAAAAACGTTGGCGGCAAAGTTCGCCTGGAGCTTGAATCTCTTCGGGCGTAACTTGAGAGTAACGCCCAAAACGAATGACATCAGCGACTATTAGGGCGTATTATTGTTTTTGTTGTGCCAATATCCTTCGACCTAAGCACCGCAACTTACCACAATTCCGCTGGGCGAATGGGTCTGGATTTACAATGATTCTTATAACAACGGTTTCTTGGAAGCGGAATACAACGGTATGCGCGGCTATGTCTTAAATGCCTAATCAGATATGTTAGATGAAATTGGAGATGATTTCTTCGCCAAGAGTTAATCGTTTATTCAAGTCCTGCAAAATATTCCTACGAAAATTTTTTACACGACGTGGAAAGTCTGCGCGAAAATTATACGACGCAAATTCAAGTTTTAAAGTTGTATGACACGGCGAACAGGCACAGTGTTTTTGATATTGTTTTGGGCGATTTCAACGACAGCACTTATCGGGGCGTATCTGCCACTGAACTTTTGCAAGGGCTAACGATTTATTTCGTGCTCAACAGCAATCCCGACAATTCAATGGAGGCAAGATTATCACATCAAGCGGGCGATAATCTATCTGCGGTGTGTTGATTTATTGGTACTATAAACAGAGCGGCACTGTTTTGGCGGAGTCTCAAAGGTTTGCCGAGGAAATTTCTCGCACGACCGGTAATTATCTCGACGATAATTACACTGCGCTCGACACAGCGGGCTATAAAGATTGGGCACGTGCGACTTGTTCAACGTTGAAAAGACGTTGCGCTTAAAAGCGAACTGATAAACCGAGGAGTGGAATGAGGGAGTAACGTCCTGAAATGCTCTCCTTGATACTCCGAAAAGGCTCGGTGAAGGCGGCAGACAATGACCTTAAAGCCGAGGAAAGCTGACCAGAGGCGGTTGGTGTCATCTATATTCCGGAGGTCTATAAATCAATTAAGGTTAGAATGTCGGGAAAACCGACTGACGAATTTGTGAATGTACGAGTCTAGACTTGATATTTGTAGAAATACAAATCGTGAGTAATCACGGCAAGTGTGGCAAAGTAGAAATTTAGACTACGAAATGCCATACAATGTTAAAGGCATTGTCAAGCTCACAGGCTCATAGCAAAAAACTAAAGCCATATGTAAAGATAGGATAATCGGAACAAGGAAAGGTATCGAACGTTAGTAAGTCGACGAAGAAAATAAGCGACTGAATCGACGCTCAAAAGTAGGGTTCAAACCAAAGAAGGCTCTGTAATGGAGTTGGAGGA
>JAFPVP010000167.1 GCA_017412925.1 Selenomonadaceae bacterium | reverse complement strand
GACCGAAGAGCCGCGCCGCGTCGTCATAACCGAGGCTTGCATAAAGGGCGAGGAGCGTCCGCAAATTTTCCCGCTCGAAGAAAATCTTTCCGCGTAGGGAGGCTTTAACTTGAAAAATTTCGTCAAACTTATTCAGCAGGTGCACGAAGAAAGATTTTCTGTCGTCATGAATCGAATCGGCGCAAAAAAACTTCCCGTCGCATTCCTTTCAATCGCACCGATAGCTCATGCCGTCGAGATTACAGAAAATCTTCGCGCTCAAGGTTTAAATATCACAAATCTTTTCGTCATCAATAATCCCCCCCCCCAGTCAACCTTGACTTTGAAATTGTTCACTTGAGCCAAGCCGCGCAAATTTATCCTCAGCCCGAATATGTTTTGGCTTTCGGTGATATTGAAACCAGAGTTGCAATAAAAAATTTTCCTGTGTCAAAAGTTATCAGCCTCCACAAAGGAAATGCCGAGCATGCTTACGAAATTTTTATGACACATCTTTCCGAACTGCAAGAGGTTTACGAATCGCTGATTGACGAGGAATCCAAAAAAGTTTTTTGTGGCTATTGGCTCGGCAACATAACCAATCGTATCGGCGACATAGTTTTTGCGAACACGCCGCATTATATTTGCGCAGGTTTTATTCCCGAACGAGAAGCGATTGTTATTGACGGCGGACTTTGCGACGGTGGCACGGCACTAAGATTTTCTAAAATGGGTTATAAAGTTTATGGCTTTGAGGCGGACAAGACAAATTACATTACGGCGCGCAAAGTCGGTGAAGAAAATAATTTTGTTGTAGAAAATTTTGGGCTTGGCGCATATAATCATACGGCAAAATTTTCTCATTACCAAAATCCTGGCGCAAGCAGAATTGACCCGAACGGTTCTTCGACTGCGCAGATTATCACGCTCGATAGCTACGTTCGCGAAAAAAATTTGTCTCACGTTGATTTTATCAAGCTGGATGTAGAAGGCGCAGAACTCGATGTTCTCAAAGGTGCGGCGACGACCATTGCTCGCTTTAAACCAATTCTTGCCCTCAGTGCCTATCACAAGTGGGACGATTTTTGGACGCTGATGAATTTTGTTAAATCTCTTCGTTCTGATTATGAATTTGGTATGCGTCAATTTGTCATTTCAAAAGAAGACGGCGCATATCATTTTCAAAATGGTACAGAAGAATTTTTTGATTCTTTGGGCTTACGACCTGTCATTGCCGGTTTTCAAGAATGCGTTTTGTTCGCCCGTTAAAAAAATCATTGACAAATCCTTTCGCCTTGACTTATCGTTAGGGCGAAATTTTTTTTGGGAGGAATGACCGTGAGAGATATTTTGACGATAGACATTGGCGGCACGTTCACGAAATACGCCCTCGTGAGCGGGAGATATAGATTTAAGATAAAAAAGCGGAAAAAAATTCCGACGCCAAAAAAGAATCACGAGGAGTTTATAAATTGTATCGCCGAAATTTTTAAAGCGCATGATTACGTGGAAGGTATCGCCGTCTCGATGCCGGGGCTTATCGATTCCGAACGCGGCATTTGTCTGGCGAGCGAACTTTTTAGCTTCAACAACGGGCGTTGCATAGTCGAGGAACTCCAACGCGCGTGCGGCGTCCGCGTCACGATTGAAAACGACGCTAACTGCGCGGCTCTTGCCGAAATTCGATCGGGCAATCTTGCTGACGTGCGCGATTCTTTTGTCTTGGTCTTCGGCAGCATGGTTGGCGGCGCGTTCATTCACAATCGGGAAATTTATCGCGGAATTCACAACTGCGCGGGCGAAGTTTCCTTCACGCTCAACGGCATAGGCAACGATAAAAATTTTTACGCCAACGACATAAGCGCGCTTGCCTTCCAAAAAAGTTGCGCCGAAATTTTGGGCATGGCTCCCGCCGAAATCACGGGCGAAATGATTTTTGATTTGATCAACGAAAACGATGACGACATGCTCGACGCGCTGTATCAATATGCTCACGGCGTCGCGATAAAAATTTTTAATCTGCAGATGCTCTTCGACCCAGAACGTTTTGCCCTCGGCGGCGGTATCAGCCAGCAGAAAAGTTTTATCGACGCCGTCCACGATAAAATTGACGAACTCTATAAAAATATGCCGACCTACTTGCCGCGCCCTCAAGTCGTCGCCTGCAAATATCACAACGACGCAAATTTATTGGGCGCGCTGTATCGCTATCTGAACCGATAAAGAGGTGTAACGCTTGATAAAACTTTCAGGCATAGAAAAAATTTACGACAGCCCGTCGGGTAAAGTGCACGCGCTCAAGGGCATTGACTTGGAAATTGCTCGCGGGGAAATTTACGGGATAATCGGGCTTAGCGGCGCGGGCAAGTCTACGCTCGTGCGCTGTATCAACATGCTGGAACGACCGACGGCGGGAAAAGTTTTCGTCGACGGGCAAGACATGACGGCTTTGACGGAAAGCGAATTGCGCGCGGCAAGAAAAAATATCGGAATGATTTTCCAACATTTCAACCTGCTAAGCTCGGCGACCGTTTACGATAACATTGCCTTCCCGCTGAAACTTTCCGGCACGAGCGCGGCTGATATTGATAAAAAAGTTCGTCCGCTCCTCGAACTCGTGGGCTTAAGCGACAAGGCTAATCAATATCCCTCCCAACTTTCCGGCGGTCAGAAACAGCGCGTCGGAATTGCTCGCGCCCTCGCCAACGATCCAAAAGTTTTACTCTGCGACGAAGCAACTTCTGCCCTCGACCCACAGACGACAAAATCTATTCTCGCGCTGATTAAAGACATTAATCAAAAACTCGCGCTGACAGTCGTCGTCATAACGCACGAAATGCAGGTTATAAAAGACATTTGCGACAAGGTGGCAGTTATCAGCGACGGCGTCATTGCCGAGCGAGGCTCCGTTCTTGACGTGTTTACTAATCCCCAACACAAAATCACCAAAGAATTTATCAGCGTCCTTTTGTCGAACGAATTGCCCGCCGCCTTCCGCGGCAACGAAATTTCTCCGAACAGGACGCCCGACAGCTTTTTACTCCTGCGCTTGATTTTCTTGGGCGACAGAGCCGACGACCCCGTCTTAGCAAAAATGATTCGGAATTGTAAAGGCGTCGAATGCACGATGCTTTTCGGCAACTTGGACGAAATTCACGGCGTGCCTTTCGGACGATTTATTATCGGCTTGAGCGGCGAGGACGACGCGATTAACAGTGCGCTAAACTTTTTGGGCGGAGAAGATGTGCGGGTGGAGGTGATTGGCTATGTTCGCAGAAATTCTGCCGCTGTTGAGTAAAGCTCTCGGCGAAACAATTTATATGGTCGTCGTCTCAATGGCAATCGCCTCGGCAATCGGCGTGCCGCTGGGCGTTCTGCTTCACACGACGGCTAAGGGACAAATCCTAGAAAATATTTTTATCAATCAAACGGTCGGCTCGGTCGTCAACGCCGTGCGCTCAATCCCGTTTATAATTTTAATGGTGGCGATAATTCCGCTGACAAGATTTATCGTCGGCTCGGCAATCGGAACGACGGCAGCAATCGTCCCGCTGGTCATCGCGTCGATACCTTTTATCGGGCGGCAAGTCGAAACGTCGCTAAAGGAAGTTCCTGCGGGTTTAGTTGAAGCCGCGCAGTCAATGGGCGCGACGCCGTTTCAAATCATCAGCAAAGTTTTGTTGCCGGAAGCCATGCCGGGGATTGTTTCGCAGCTCACGACGGTAATAATCGCGCTGGTCGGAGAATCGGCTATGGCGGGCGCAATCGGCGGCGGCGGCTTGGGCGACTTGGCAATCCGCTACGGCTATCAACGTTTCCGCCCCGAAGTCATGCTGGCAACGGTCGTCGTGCTGATTGTTTTAGTTCAGCTTGTGCAATTTATCGGCAACACGCTAGCTAAAAAACTTGATAAACGTTGACAGATAATTTTAAATGTGATAGCTTTGTTGGGCATTAAGCACACTTTGAAAGCGAGGTATAAGAATGCGCAGAATGTTATTTACATCCGAATCCGTGACGGAAGGACATCCCGATAAAGTCGCGGACAGAATTTCAGACAGTATTTTGGACGCAATCATAGAGAAAGACCCGCAAGGGCGCGTCGCCTGTGAAACGCTCGTCACGACCGGTCAAGTCCACGTCGTCGGCGAAATTTCCACTACTTGCTACGTCGACATACCCAAAATTATTCGCGGCGCAATTCGCGACATCGGCTACACCAATTCGGCTTACGGCTTCGACGCGGACACCGTCGGCGTTTTGGTTTCGCTTGACGAACAATCGCCTGACATTGCGCAGGGCGTCAACAAATCTATCGAGGCTCGCGAAGGCGACATGGCGATTGAAGACGCTATCGGCGCGGGCGACCAAGGCATGATGTTTGGCTACGCGACAAACGAAACGCCCGAATTTATGCCGTTGCCTATTTCTTTGGCGCACAAACTTGCCCGCCGCCTGACCGAAGTCCGCAAAGTTACGCACGAGGTTGATTATTTGCGCCCCGACGGCAAGACGCAAGTCACAATCGCCTACGAAGGACGCAAACCCGTCGCCGTCGAGACGATTGTAATTTCCACGCAACACAACCCCGACGTGTCGCTTGAGCAGATAAAAAAAGACATGATTGAATACGTCGTTAAGCCCGTCGTCCCCGCCGAATTGTTGACGGCTGAAACAAAATTTTTCGTCAATCCCACGGGCAAATTTGTTATCGGCGGTCCGCAAGGCGACAGCGGCTTGACTGGCAGAAAAATCATCGTCGACACCTACGGCGGTTGGGCGCGGCACGGCGGCGGCGCGTTCAGCGGCAAAGACCCGACAAAAGTTGACAGGAGCGCAACTTACGCGGCTCGTTACGTCGCGAAAAATATCGTCGCGGCAGGGCTTGCCGACGAATGCGAAATTCAGCTTGCCTACGCTATTGGCGTCGCCTATCCTGTCAGCGTGCGCGTCGAAAGTTTCGGCACAGCTAAGGTTGACGAGGAACTTATCGAAAAGCTCGTTAAAGAAAACTTCGACTTGCGCCCCGCCGGAATAATTAAAATGCTCGACCTGCGCCGCCCGATTTACAAGCAGACTTCGGCTTACGGGCACTTCGGCAGGACGGACGTCGACTTCTCTTGGGAACGCACGGATAAAGCCGACGTTTTGCGCAAGGCGGCTAATCTTTAAAAAATTTTTGACACGATAATTTTAAGGAACCGGGATAAGGAAGTTGATCTCGGTTCCTAATTGCTTTTTGGAGGTGCTTTGATGTTTGATGATTTCGGCGGTTTCTTGACGGGTCTGATTGCGGGCTTGCCGGGCATCGTCATTGCAATGGTGATTCACGAATACTCCCACGCCAGAGTTGCCTACGCGCTGGGCGATTATACGCCGCGACTGCAGGGACGCTTGACTTTAAATCCCGCCGCGCACGTCGACCCGATTGGGCTGGCTATGCTTTTTATCGTGCACTTCGGCTGGGCTAAACCCGTTCAAATAAACCCGATGAACTTTTCAAATCCGCGCCGCGACGATATTTTAGTTTCGCTGGCAGGTCCCGCGTCGAATTTAATAACGGCGTTTGTCGCGCTGATTGTTTTAGTTTTGCTGGCGAAGTTCGATTTCCCGCTCTCTGAAGGATTTTTACTCGTCTTCAACTTGATAATCATCTACAACATAAACTTCGCGATTTTCAACATGCTGCCAATCCCGCCGCTCGACGGCTCTCACATTTTAAAAAATTTGTTGCCCTACGAACTGGCGCGGCAATACGAAATGCTCGAACGTTACAGCTTCATCTTCCTGCTTATAATTTTAATGACGCCGGTGCTGAGTTATGTCTTCGTGCCGCTCCAAAGATTAATTTTCGGGCTGTTCAGAAGTATCGTTGAGGTTCTGTTTTAAAGCAAACGATTGCCCGTGTCGAAGTCGTAGAGCGATTCGGCTTTGTCGATAATTTCGTCGAACTCGGCGCGGGCTGAAAATTTCTTCACGTTGCGATAAAAATTTTCGCGGTGAATCACGACCGAACGAATAAATTCCGCCGCGTAGTCAGTGAAAATTCCTTCCGCGTCAACGAGCCGCCAAAACTTTTTAACGCTGTCTTCCGTCGCAATGTCGTATTCGATTCTGTGGAGGATTCGCGAAAATTCTGCGCGGATTTCCGGCGTGAACATGGTTTTCAACAAAGACAGCTCCGGCATTGACCGCGACGCCTTGACTAGCCAAAATTCTACTTGCAGATCGTCGTTAAGATTGTCGAAGCCGCAAGTTATCAGCCGCTCCAAAAGTTCGGGCGGCGCATTTTTTTTCAGCGGCAACATACGGAAATCTTTGTAAAACGAGGCAATCAGCAACCGTATAAATTCTGTGTTCGTGTACAGCCGCGAAACAATTCCGCCGAACACTCCGCGCATTAATTTTTCCAAAATCTTCCAGTGGCGAATGTTCCTAAAACTCGTCAGCCAACAGCCCGTCTGTTTTATGTAAGTCGAAAAACCCGCCGCGATGTCTTGCGGAGTGATGACAACTTCCAACGTCAAGTCACCGATAATCGCGTCGAAAAATTCTTTGGGGAAGGGTAGCCGCTCCTCGCGATAATCCAGCAGAAAACTTTCGACGTAGGGAAATTTTTGCGCGTCCTCCTCCTTTGTCGTGACAAAAAAAATTTTCGCCAAGGGAAAGCGGGCGTGGAGTGGCTCAATATAATCAACGCTCTCGACGACCAAAATCCTTTGGAAAAAATCGTCGCCGTCAATCAGTTCCATCAAGCTCGGTTTAATGTCTTCCACGTCATACCTCCGGATTAAGCTCCGCGCCGTATTCGCGCAGGAAAATTTTTTGGTAGCGGCGATATTTCGGGTCAAGCGGCTTTTCTTTTGGGCAGTGTATGCACCAAAAATCTTGCGACTGATTCGGCACGACCACGCGATAACCTGCGCGGCTCATTTCCTTGCAAAGCGACGTATCGTACAAATGCCAGCCGTCAAATAAATCTTCGCGCCACGGCAAATCATACTGCGTCGCCAAAAAAAGCCCGTCAACCGATTCAACTTCTTGATAATCGCCGTCGGGTTCGTCGCAGTGTGAATCAACAACGCTTTCCGGCTCGCAGGCGTGCAAAACTCGCCCGCAAGTCCTCATGCCGTCCCACCAAACGCCCGTCTCCGGCAAATTCATGCAGCCGATAACTCCCACGACGCCGATTGATTTGTCCGCAAAAATTTTCAGCAGGTCGGCGATTAAATTTTTATTCACGACGAACGTATCTTGGTGCAGATAAATTTTGTACTTGGCGTCGGAAGATTTCATGGCGCGGTTGTAGCCTGCAGTCATCGAGGCGGCGTTGCGCACGTCGATAATTTCCGCTGTCATGCCGTCGGGAATTTTTAAATGTTCAAGATACAGGCGGCACTCGCTGTACCACCAATCGCTGTTCACGCACGTTATAAACGCAACCTTTTTGTCGTCAAGCAAAATCAATCAGCTCCTTTGAAAAAATCCATGCCCAAGACGCGGCGAACTTCCTCCAGCGTTGTCAAACCGGCGCGAACTTTTTCCAGCGCGTCGTCGACTAAAGTTTTCAAGCCGGCGTCGAGCGCGGAATTTTTAATCGCGTCAAGGTCACGGCTGTTTAAAATCATGTTGCGCAGATTTTTATCGACGCGCAAAATTTCATGCAGGGCGATTCGTCCGCTGTAGCCCGTGCCCCGGCAATGTTCGCAGCCCTTCGCTTGACAATGCGGACAAATGCGCCTGACCAAACGTTGAGCCACCACGCCGTTTAAAGTTGCCGCCAAAAGATACGGTTCGACGCCCATCTCCAGCATACGAAAAACCGCGCTGCACGAGTCATTGGCGTGGAGCGTCGTGAAAATTAAATGACCCGTCAGCGCGGCGCGTATCGCAATTTTGGAAGTCTCCGCGTCGCGAGCCTCCCCGACCATTAAAACGTTGCAATCCATGCGCAACATCGCCCGCAAGCCCGCCGCGAACGTCAAATCTGTTTTCTCGTTGACTTGCACTTGGCTGATTCCCTCAACGTGCTGTTCTATCGGGTCTTCGAGCGTCATTATCGAGCGTGTCGGCTGATTCAGTTCGCGAAGTGCCGCGTAAAGTGTCGTCGATTTGCCCGAATTCATCGGTCCCGTTAAAATTATCATGCCCGTTGCTGAGTTTATCATCTGCCGAAAAATTTTTTCGTTCGCCGCCGTGAAGCCCAAATCTTTTAAGTTGTGCAGTTCGAGCGTCGTGTCCAGCAGTCTTATCGTCAAACTTTCCGCGCCAAAAGACGGCATAGAAGCCACGCGCATTTCCACGTTGCCGAATTGTATCGCGCCGTCCAAAGGCAAAAATGCGGCGGTCGTGTCCATGTGCGCCAAAATTTTTATCCGCGAAGTCAGCGCGTCCGCCAAATGCAGCGGCAACGGCTGATGAAGTTCCTGTAATTGCCCGTCGATTCGGTAGCGCACGCGCAACGATTTTTCATACGGTTCTATGTGCAAATCGCTTGCCCGAATTTTTATCGCGAAATCGAACAGCAAATTCACCAGCTCGACAATCGCCCGCGACGAACTCCCTGCGAAGTTGTGCCGCTCCCTGTGAATTAATTTCCTAAGTTGTTCGTCGAAGTCGTTCATAATTTCTCACCGCTAAAAAGTCGCTCGCCTAAATTTTTTCCGT
>JAFPVP010000166.1 GCA_017412925.1 Selenomonadaceae bacterium | reverse complement strand
GGCAATTTTCAATTTGGCTGATATACGACGCACTCACATTCGATTTCTCTGCCAATTCCTTTTGGGATAAGTTATTCAGCACCCTGAACTTGTAAATATTATTGGCTAAAATTTTATAGTAACGCTCTTCATTAACTGACATTTTCTTCTCCTGATTGATTAAAACTTAATCTTCATTATCCCCTCCCCCCCATGCCCCGTTGTCAAGCTTTTTTATAAAAAATTTTTTTATCTTTTGCCCTGCCAGTTCCTCAAGATTTGATAATACGTAGTCTTCGCGCCTATCATCTTCAAGAAAAATTCTTTGCGCGGGTCGAGTTGCTTTTCAACTTTAGTTTTTGGACTCCGCGAACATCTGCCGCCGTCAGTTAAGTTGTAGCCCTTCGGATGCTTGCAATCCAATTTCTTGATATAAAATCTTTCTTGCGCGTCGAGTTCCTCCGGCGTCTCACATTCCGACAAAACTTCACGAGAAAAATTTTCTGTGCCGTCTCTTTGAATTGCTCTGCCTAAAAGAGAATCTGCTTCCGCGTGTTCAGAAAATCTTTCCTCAAGCGTGCGCGTCGTCTGTCCGACATATTTTTTGCCGTCAAGCAAATTTGTGATGAGATAAACGATTCCAAACATAAAAGCTCCCGCCTTTCAGTTGACATGCAAAGCGCAGGGCTTTTTCTGTCAATAAAACACGGCATACAAACTTTTGACATCAGGAGAGCTTAAAGGATTTCATATCGGTAGAATGTGGAAAATTCCCCGCGAAAGTCTGAACCGTTACCTCATCGAACAAACTAATATTCTAAATAAAAAATAAGCTGTACCAATCACGGTGGGATTTGTCCTACAGGAATTTTTTCCGGAAACGTCGAATTTGTCATCAAAAATTTTTGGGATGATAATCATGAGCGCATTCGAGCGGAAAAGTTCTGTAAGTAAATTCGTCAATCAATGGTCGAATCGCGGCTACGAGAAGGGTGAGGCGCAAATTTTTTGGCTTTCTTTGCTCCGTGACGTCTTCAACATCGCCGAACCAGAAAATTTTATCAGTTTTGAAGTCCCAATCCCGCACGGATTCATCGACGCACTTATCCCGAATACAAAAGTTTTAATCGAACAGAAAAGTTCGACCGTAAATCTCGACGACGAAGAAATTTTTCTGCAAGCCAAGCGTTATAACGATGCGCTGGAGTATTCGCGCAAAGCTCGTTGGATTGTCACTTGCAACTTTAAGGAGTTTCGCGTCTTCGATATGGACAAACGTTATCCAGAACGTGAGCCGCTAAAAATTTCCCTGTTCGAGTTGCCGAAAAAATTTGCCGCACTTAATTTCCTCGTTGAACTCCAAGATAAAATTTCTTACGAACGCGAACTTTCAATTCAAGCTAGCGCAATCGTCGCCAAAATTTATGACGGACTCCGCGCCGAACTTAAAATTCAAACCGACGACGCACTTTCCGACCTCAACAAGCTTTGCGTGCGGCTGGTCTTCTGTCTTTACGCAGAGAGCATTGATATTTTCGGCAAGCACAAAATTTTTCGCGACTACCTGCGCGGGGCAAGGAATATCCGCCAAGATTTGCTCGAATTGTTCAAAGTTCTCGATACGCCGCTTGAAAATCGTAGCCCGTACATCGACGACACGCTCAAAAAATTTCCTTACGTCGACGGCGGGCTTTTTGCTGACGAAATCGACTTCCCGAACTTTAATAAAGAAATTCGCGACCTTTTGTTAAACGAGGCAAGCAGTAAGTTTAAATGGGAAGACATTTCGCCCGCGATTTTTGGCACGGTCTTTGAATCGACGCTAAATCCCGACGTTCGACGCGCCGGCGGTATGCATTACACGTCCACAGAAAACATTCACAAGGTTATCGACCCGCTGTTTATGGACGAATTGCGCGGGGAGTTTGAAACGATAAAAAAATCTGCGCGGAATCGCCGTAAAAATCTTTTGGAGTTGCAAGATAAAATCGCCGCACTGAAATTTTTAGACCCCGCTTGCGGCAGCGGGAATTTTTTGACGGAAACTTACATTCAACTGCGCCGATTGGAAAATGAAATTTTAAAAGAACTCCTCGGCACGCAAATAACACTCGGCGAACTCGACGACCCAATTAAAATCACAATCCAAAATTTTTACGGCATTGAAATAAACAATTTCGCAGTGACGGTTGCGCAGACCGCGCTTTGGATTGCCGAACTCAAAATGAAACGCGAAACCGAAGAAATTGTTCACAAAGGCTTGGAACTCTTCCCGCTCAAAAGTTATCCGAATATCATTCAAGCCAACGCTTTGCACGTCGACTGGGAAAAAACCGATTACATCATAAGCAACCCGCCGTTTGTTGGCGCAAGTATGATGGACGCCGCGCAAAAATCCGACGCCACAAAAATTTTCGGCAAGATTAAACTTTCCAACAGCATTGATTACGTCGGCGCGTGGTATCATAAAGCCGCAAAGCTGATTCAAGGCACGAAAATTAAAGCCGCGTTCGTATCGACCAATTCAATCACGCAGGGCGAGCAGGTTACTCCGCTTTGGAAAAAAATTTTCGACACTTACGGCATGCAAATTATTTTTGGGCGGCGAACTTTCAAATGGGACAGCGAATCTTTTCATAAGGCGGCGATTCATTGCGTCGTCGTCGGCATGGCTGATAAAAATCTTGACGTCGAGAAAAAAATTTTTGACGGCGATGAAATTTTCCCCGCGACAAATATCAATCCTTATCTCGTCGACGCCCCGACTATTTTTATTGAAAGTCGCTCAAAACATCTTCAAAATTTCGTTCCGCGAATTATTATGGGAAGCAGTCCTATTGACGGTAGAAATTTTCTTTTGTCTGCTGATGAACGCAAAAAAATTCTTAAACAGGAACCCGCGCTTGAAAAATTTATTTATCGATATGTCGGAGGCAACGAATTTATTAATAACGTCGAAAGATATTGTTTTTGGCTTGAAAATGCTACGCCGAATGAAATTCGCAGGAGCAAAGAACTTTATAAACGTGTTGAAGCAGTAAAAAATTTTAGATTGTCAAGTAAACGTAAAGAAACTCGAAACGATGCTAACATTCCGCATTTATTTTCTGAGAATCGACAGCCTACTAAAAATTTTTTGCTGATACCTAAAACTTCTTCAGAACGTCGACAATATATTCCGATTGGATTTATGACGCCTGAAATTATTGTAAGTGACGGAGCTTTAATCATTCCAGACGCAGAAATTTATCATTTCGGGATATTAACGAGTTCAATTCATATGTCGTGGATGAGATTGGTCGCCGGACGGTTAAAATCAGATTATCGGTATTCAGGGAGCGTGGTTTATAATAATTTTGCGTGGTGCGAGCCGACTTCGGAGCAGAAAATTTTAATCAAGCAGACCGCGCAGAATATTTTGGACGTTCGTGCGAATTATCCCGACGCGACGCTAGCTGATTTGTACGACGAATTGACCATGCCGGCAGATTTGAGACTTGCGCACAAAAAAAACGACCGCGCTGTTGCCAACGCCTACGGCTTTGAAAATTTTTTGGACGACGAATCAAAAATCGTCGCCGAGCTTTTGAAACTTTACGAACGATTAACAAAAGTTTAAGTAATTGTGCCATGCTTAATATGACAAGCGATTGAGTGGTTTCGACAGAAATTTAGTACAAGAGCGGCGCATTCGTTGTAAAATTCTTTGTTCGTCGCGAAGGCGGAGACCTTTTTGCTGTAATTTGTTCTGCCGAAAATAATTTTATCGACAAACTCAACTGTCGATAAGATTTCAGTAAGATTTTGCTCAATCAGATTGGGCGTCGGATACGGTTCCATGCTAATCCAAGTCTTACAGCCGGCGTCGTGCAAAATTTTCAGCGATTCTATTCGTTCAAGATAAGGAGCCGCGCCCGGCTCAATTTTTTTGCGATAATCCTCATCCAATGAAATTAATGAAATGCCATACTCGTTTGCTTTGGAAAATTCGGAGAGTTCGGCAGGCAAAATCCCCTTTGTCAACACCGAAACTTTTATTTGTGCGTCGTTGAGTTTCTTTATCGCCGCCAAACTTAGTGAAATTATTTATTCAACGCCGTACATAAAAGGATCCGTCGCGAAACAAAGTTGCACAGATTGAATTTTGTTTTTCAGACGCGGAATTTCTTTATCGAGAAGCTCCAACGTATTTGAAACGATTTTTGGCTCAATCCACTCGTCGTAGGATTTGATTTGCCCGAATCTTTTTTTCAGCATGAAGGCGTAACAAGGATATTTGCAACCGTGTGTGCAACCGAGCACATGATTCATCGTATAATCACCGTACTCAACGCCTGTCTTGTAAAGCATTGTCTTGCGTGTTATGTATTCCATTTTATTTTAACTTTTTTATCGTCCCAAAATTTTCTTGGCTTACCTGCCTTTGTGGTTGCCGGATTTCCTTCGACGATAATTTTCCCTTCAGTCTCGAAAATTTTTAGAGTAGACTTAATGTCTTGTGAAGAACAAATTACGCCATAGGTACAGAAAAATTTTGCCAAAAAAGCATTCAGTCCTTCAAAGGTTTTAAATTGAGGAAGATAATTTGATAAGATGTCACCGCCGGCAATTTTATTTGCTGTAATTGTACAAGCAGAAGGTTCAGGCAGTGAGTCATCATATTCTTCGAGCAAATCGTTTTCATTTTTAAAATCAATACCGAAAGCCTTGAATGCAACCCTCAAAAATCCGACTGAATTAAAATTTAACAGCAATTCCATACTGTAAAAACTTTCCTTTGCAAGTGAGCCGATAAATTCAAAATCGAGTTCTTTTACACCGTAAGGGTCAATATAAAGAAAAATATTTCGATGGAGGTTATTGCGTAAAATTTTTCCGATATTTTTCTCAAATTTTCCACTAACAACTTGGGTATTTGAATAGCATTCGAGATTTTTATTAAGTTGGTCGTAATGATGAGCTTCGATGAAACAAGATTTGATTTCGGTGTTGGCAATCTTGCTCTGTGCGAGAACGTCAGAAATAACTTTTAAGGCAATAAGCGGAGAACCATCTGTTCCGTCATTAAATTTACCTGCACCCGCAAAACAATCGACATATGTAACAGGGTGTTTTGTGAGTAAAATTTTTTGAAAATACGGCTTTAAATAATAACCCAACAATTTATCCTTGATTACAGACCACGGCTTTTTTGATTGAAAAAATCATTATTGCGCTTTGCCAAAAACTATCACTCCTTTTCAAGATGCCGCGTAAGAATATCCGAGCAAAATTTTTAGTCAATGATTCCGTCCATTGATTCTTTCTGTTAATGCCCCACTAAACGGAAAAAGCCCCGACCGAAATCGAGACTTTGTTGATTTCATATGGCGCGCCCGGCGTGACTCGAACACGCGACCCACGGCTTAGAAGTTCGATTAAAGCAGATTTCGTATCTTCCGCACATTCCGAGAAGCCTTGTATATCAAGACTCTGCTGAATTCGTCCGTTACATTCTTTCCGCTTAATTCGGCGATTTTTTCTGCTGTGGACCCACAAATGGACCCACTAAAATTTCTGCTACAGACGGATTGACGTTGAGAAATTCTACGCCACGCTTACAACTTCCGTGTATGTCAGACAACACGCGAACTCCGGCGGAAGAGATATACTCAAGTGCGGAACAATCGATTTCCACGCCGTCAATGACATTAACGACTTTTTCCGACTCCCACGCAGTCAAAATTTTCGGCGCGGATATGCTGTC
>JAFPVP010000165.1 GCA_017412925.1 Selenomonadaceae bacterium | reverse complement strand
TTTTGCATTGTCCAAGAAAAATTTACGTCGTAGAGCCACATGAGCCGGACAATTTTTCTGTCGCCGTTCGTGCGAATTTTTCTGTAATCCGCCTGTTCGCCCGTCACGAAATTTTCCACAAAGTCGGGGCTAATGTCTGCGACTAACTTGCTACCGGTTTTGATGAACTGCGGCATTTTATCGGCGTTCTCCTGCGCGAGGAACGGTTCCAGCACACGATAAATATCCAACTTGTCGGCGTCACGAATCAGCTTGGCGAACAAAATTTTCCGCTCGTCATCGGTCGGCGCGACGGTTTTTTTATTGTGATTCTGAATCGCGAACTTCACGAGGTCATAATCGGGCGCAGAAAGTTCTTTAAAAAAATCCAGCTCGTCGATAACTTTTATCCCAAGGTCGGCGTGGTCTTCGCTGTCGGCGTCGTTGAAAGTTTTGTAGACGCTGTATTGGCGGAAGCGTCCCACGTCATGAAACAATCCGATAATCTCCGCAAGCTGTGCGTCGTGCGTCGACAGCTTTAAAAATTTCGCAAGCTCCACACAATTTGCCGTGACGTAGCCCGTGTGCTTCTCCTTGATTAAAATTCCCTGCTGAACTTCCGCGTCGTCCGAATAAAAACTTTTCATGTAACGCGCCATCCATTCGTGCATTCGGGTCAGCAATTCCCGCATTCAATCCCCCTCCCAAAATTAAAACAACATTAGCGCGATTATACAACCATTCGACGCTTTGCGCAATTTATATTGGTAAAATTTATTGACGCCTTAAAGGTGCTGTGTTAATATGTGCGCGCTTAAGTAAAACTTTTTGGAGGCGATTGTTGATGAGTAAAATCGCGGTCGTGTTTTGGAGCGGCACCGGTAACACCGAGGAAATGGCGAACGCCGTGGCAGAAGGCGCAAAAGAGGCGGGCGCAGAAGTCGAGGTGTTCCAGGTAGACGACTTCAACGCAACTGACATGGCGGACTATAACGGCTTCTTGTTCGGTTGCCCTGCCATGGGCGACGAAGTTTTGGAAGAAGATTCTTTCGAGCCTTTCTTCACCGAAGCCGAAGCAAAACTCAACGGCGTGCCCGTCGGACTTTTCGGCAGCTACGGTTGGGGCGGCGGCACATGGATGGAAAATTGGAGCGAGCGCACTAAAGAAGCGGGCGCAAAATTCGTCGGCAGTGTCATTGCCGAAAACTCCCCCGATGATACCGCGCTTGACGAGTGCCGCAAACTCGGCGAGGATTTGGCTAAGGCTGTGTAAAAATTTTTTGACGAGATAAAAATCCCCGTCTCTTTTTGGAACGGGGATAATTTTTTCGGTTAATCGGTAGAAAAATATTCGCGGTCGAGCATTCCCAGCACGATTAAATTTTCGTAGACGCCGTTAGTCAAAAGATATTCGCGCAGAAAACCTTCGCGGACAAAGCCCAAACTTTCATAGAGGTGGAGCACGATTTTGTTATAATCTTTGCAATCAATCCACACGCGGTGAAAATCTTTCATCTCGAACGCCCACTTCAGCAAAAGGTTCAAAGCCTCGCGCCCGTAGCCCAGACCTTTGCGCCCGATAATGACGTGCGTGAACTCGACACACGGCGAATCCATTTTGCGGAGCATGAAGTAGCCGACGGAACTGCCGCTGTCAAGCTCCTCAACAATCACGTCCAATTTTTCCGAGCCGTCCGAGGCTATAATCGCGTGGTGATATTCCCGATTGAACGGCACGATGAATTTCAAATTCTCCGGCGTGAACTGCAACGTCATGATGTAATTTAAATCCGTCACGTTCGCGCGCCTCAACCTCAAGCGACGACCTTCAATTAAAACTTCGTTCATGCAAATCAACTCCTTGCCGCTCAATAATAATCAGCGGCAAAAATTTTTTCAAGAGGAGGAACTTTTTTTGGAGTACTTTAATAATATCGACTGGTGGTCTCTGGGAGAAAAATTAATCGTGCCCGCGTGTATCATGGTCTTCGCGTTTTTCGCGGGCGTCGCGCTCAATCGACTGTTGACGCAAAAACTTGCGGGGCGCGTGAAAGCCAGCGAGTCGGAGTTTATGGAAATTTTTTTCAGAGCCATGCGCGGCGTGCCGATTTATCTTTGCATTGTGATTGGGCTTTATTGGAGCGTCACGACATCCGAACTGCCGGCGGGCTTGGAAAAAATTTTTTCCTACGTTCTGTTCGCGATGATTATCTTTTCGATAACGCGGGTGTGTGAGCGGACGCTGTCGGGTTTCATCAGGTTGAAATTTTCCGGCTCAAGCGACATGACGCAATCGACGCTACTCGATACGATTTTCCGCGTGGCGATTTACGCTTCGGGCGCATTGATTATTTTGGACGAATTAGAAATTTCCATAGCACCGATTATGGCGGCAATGGGTGTCGGCGGTATGGCGGTTGCCTTCGGTGTGCGCGAGACGCTGGAAAATATTTTTTCGGGACTTCAAATCATCATTTCAAAGCAAATTCGCGTCAACGACTACATTAAACTTTCCACCGGCGACGAGGGCAAAGTCATCGACATCAACTGGCGTTTTATTACGGTCATGCCCGCCAATGAGGGTAGTGTCGTGGTCATTCCTAACAAAGTTATCGCCGGTGCCGTCACGTCGAATTTCTCTCAGCCCCGCGACGATATTGTTTTGATTGTGCCAATCGGCGTGTCCTATGACAGCGACCTTGAGCACGTCGAACAAGTGACGGTTGAGGTTGCCCGCAAACTTCAAATTAAAATTGACGGCTACGAACCGCGCTTCGACAGCGAAGGCGTCGATAGAAACCCGATGGCACCTGTCGTCCGCTATCAAGCCTTCAACGATTCGTCGATTGATTTTAACGCGGTCTTGCACGTCCAAACTTTTACTAATCAATATTTGCTTAAGCACGAATTCATTAAGGCAATCACGAAACGTTATCGCGAAGAGGGCATTAATATTCCGTTCCCGATTCGCACGCTCGATTTGCCTGATGATACAAAAATTGAATTGAGGAAGTGATTTTATGATTGTTGACGGCGTGAAGGTAAATTTCATCGGCATTGACGACGCCACGCGCGAGGAGGCGGCTAATTACGTCGCTTACGTTCGCGGGCGGGTCAGCGAGCCGCTCAAAACTATTTCCGTTAAGCTGTGCGAAGACGGCATGGTTGATGTCAGCTACACGGCACGCGGAGAAAAATTTGAACGCATCAGAAGGATCACAGGTCAGCCGTAAGGATAGCCTGCAAAGTGGCACTGTGGCAGAAATGCCGCCTTATACGCCGGACTTCGGTAGAGGTCAGAAGTAAAAAAATAACGTTATAAGGTTTCGGGGGAGATTTTATGAAAATCAATCGCGAGTTTAGAAAGATACCGTCATTAAAATTCCTGTATGAAGTGAGCGAGGACGGAAGAACAGTCCGTAATGTAAAGTCTAAAAAACAGCTCAAACAAGTTAAAGACAAAGGTGGCTATTATCGAATCAATACTACCATTAAAAATGAGCAAGTTCATCGAACAGTCCACTCTTTAGTTGCCGAGTGTTGGCTGGGAGAAAAACCTGAAGACTATGAGATTGACCACATCGACCGCAATTCTTTGAATAATCATTACTCGAATTTGCGTTACGTGACTAAAAGTGAACAAATGAAGAATTGCGACCACAGCAATATCGTTAAAGCGGGTGGAGCTAATTTGGAAATAGCGTACCAAAAAACAAGGTATCCGCTTAAGCTGATTAAAGACGGCGTTGAACAAAGTTTTGAATCGCAGACTGCCGCCGCTCGTCATCTTGCCGCTCAAACAGGAAAAACCGTTGAAATTTGTCGCGACAAATTCAAAAGGCGTCGTTCACACGTTTACGGTTATGACGTTATCTATCTGAACGTAGAGACTGCATATGCCCGCCCTACGGGGCAAGGAACAGTCCATTAAAGTATCTCGTCGGCACAACCGACCGCTGGAACGACGCAAAAAAATCAGAGGAACGCGACCGCGTCAAGCACAACATTTTTAACTGAATCAACGTTTGCAAAAAAATTAGAGCCGCTCAAAACGAACGGCTCTTTTTGTTTTCCTGCTAAATTTTATTCGACGATTTCGGCGTTGGGGTCGTAGACGTGCGCGATAGTGGAGATGTCAACGAAATATTTTTCCCCGTCGACTTCGGCGACGATGTTCGGGTTGCCCTCGATAATCGTTACGCCTGTGACGACGCCCGTCCTCGCTTCGTTGTGGCTAATCGGGTTGCCTTCGGCGTCGGCTTCGTTTATCGTTTCTACCCAATCGACGTTCCTGCCAATCATGCTGCTAAGTTGCCCGATAAGGACGGAAGTATCGATGTTGCCGACGACTTTGCCGAGGTCTTCAAGATTTTTGGCGACGTTAGTCATCTGCTCCAGCGAGCTGAATTGCGCGAGTTCGGCGATATAGCTGCTGTTGTCCTGCGGGTCAAGCGGGTCTTGATTCTGCAACTGGGTGACGAGCAGTTGAAGGAACGCTTCTTTGCCGAGGTCGTCGTTTTTAGTCGTTTCCTTGGTCTTCGAGGCTTCATAAGACGCCGCGTCATAAGTCACGCCGTCGACGGTGATTGTGTTGAATAAATTTGCCATGGTATCTCCTCCAATTTTTTAAACGGAATAATCAACGCCGTCCGTGGCGGAATTTTCATTAAAGGGCGT
>JAFPVP010000164.1 GCA_017412925.1 Selenomonadaceae bacterium | reverse complement strand
CGCACCGCTGAAATCAGAAATGCTATCGTTCAGGACGCTAACTACGAAAAAATTTCCGATTTCTGGACGAAACTCGATATTGGGCTTGTCGGTATCGGCGCGCCTGTTAAATCTTCTAATTTGGTTTGGATGGGTGAATTTGGGCGTCAAGCGATTGAAAGTTTGTCGCGGACGGGCACTG
Source organism: Selenomonadaceae bacterium (assembly GCA_017412925.1). Lineage (GTDB taxonomy): Bacteria > Bacillota > Negativicutes > Selenomonadales > Selenomonadaceae > Quinella. Next base: position 39,568 of record JAFPVP010000164.1, on the reverse strand, counting down.
TCGGAGAAATTTGCTCGGTTTTCTACGATAAAAACGGTCGCGAAGTCAAAACTGATTTTTCAGACCGGATTATCGGCGTAGACCTCGACACGCTTAGAAATTTGAATTATTCAATCGGAATGGCGGCTTCGCGTGAAAAAGTTCCGGCGATTATGGGCGCGTGCAAGGGTCAAGCGATTAACGTCCTCATAACCGACGAACAAACCGCTAAAATCATGCTTAACGAGTGAGGAGGGCTTGATATGGGATATTTTATCGCTTTGGCTGTCTTTGTTTGGATTGCGCAGACGGTTTTGGGCTTCAGACAGTTTAAAAAATTCAACAATCACATAAAAAAATTGCGCCGTGAAGGTCGCGTGGCAATCGGTCGCGCTCGCGGATATTTTGCCTCCGGAGTTTTAGTCCTGTTTATCATCGACGACGAATGCAGAATTATTCGCGGAGAAATCATGGAAGGGCGCACCGTTTTTGCCGGATTTAAGCCTTTTAACCATTTTAACGGCTTAACGCTCTTTGAACTTAGCGACGACCTTTGCAAGAGCATGAAAATTTCCATGCAACAAGCAATAGCTGTTATGTCCGCTCAAAAAGAGTACGAAAGCTATAAACTTATGAAGACGGAAGAAAATTTAGCTGGTAGCTGTTAGCTTTTAGCTGTTAGAAAAAATCCTGACAGCTGAAAGTTAAAAATCGACCGGTTGAGATTAACGGTTGAGGGCTAAGCGCGCAGCTTTCAACCTTAATCTATAGATTAAAAAGCTTTTTAGGAGGGAATTTTATGGACACAATGGTATCTTTCGCCCAAGCCTTTATCGGGCTTTTCAATCGCGGCGGTGAGACTTTGGCGGGCTGGGTCAGCGGAATTATTCCGACGCTGATCGTTCTGCTCGTCGCCATGAACGCTATCGTTAAAATGATTGGTAACGAACGCATCGAAAAATTCGCAGGCGTCTGCGCGGGCAATCCCCTTTCGCGCTACATCGTCCTGCCCGTTATCGGTACTTTCTTCTTCTGCAACCCGATGACACTTTCTTTAGGCAAGTTTTTACCCGAATTCTACAAGCCCAGCTATTATGCAAGTGCTTCCGGCTCGTGTCACACGCTTAACGGCATGTTCCCGCACATAAATCCAGGCGAATTGTTCGTTTATCTCGGCGTCGCCAACGGAATTACAACTTTAGGACTGAATCACATCGACCTTGCACTTAGATATTTGCTTATCGGTATCGTGATTAACTTCCTGCGCGGCTGGGTTACGGACTTCTGCACCGCTTACGTTCAGAAGCAACAGGGCATTTCGCTCAGCAAGACGCTCAAGACTGCTTAAGGAGGATTTAAAATGGCTGATTATAAAGCAGTTGTCGTTAAGGCGGGCAGCGGCGGCTTCGGCGGCCCCCTGACACTTATCCCCGACGGCAAAAGAAATAAAATCGTCAACATTACCGGCGGCGTCATGTCCAAAGTCGCTAAAACGCTCGCTGAAATGACCGGTTGCGAACTCGTTGACGGTTTTAAAACCCGCGTCCCCGATGATGAAATCTTAGTCGTGGTTATCGACTGCGGCGGAACGTTGCGCTGCGGCATTTATCCCCAGAAAAGAATTTTTACTATCAACTTGAACGCTACGGGACCTTCGGGACCTCTCGCAGACCATATCAAGGCAGACATTTACGTTTCAGCCGTCAAGCCCGAAAATATTTCCTTCGCGGAAGGCGTTTCGGCGGCTCCTGCTAATGCGGCACCCTCTGCCGGCGGCGGATTGCGCTCTGTAGTCGTTAAAGCCGGTAGCGGCGGTTTCGGTGGTCCTTTAACTCTCGTTCCAGACGCTAAACGCAATAAAGTCGTAAATATTACCGGCGGCGTCATGTCTCAAGTCGCTAAAACGCTCGCTGAAATGACCGGTTGCGAACTCGTTGACGGTTTTAAGACCCGCGTGCCCGATGATGAGATTTTAGTCGTCGTTATCGACTGCGGCGGAACGTTGCGTTGCGGAATTTATCCCCAGAAACGCATTTTTACTATCAATCTTAACGCTACGGGACCTTCGGGACCTCTCGCAGACCATATCAAGGCAGATATTTACGTTTCAGCCGTTAAACCCGAAAATATTTCCTTCGCAGACGGCTCTGCGGCTCCTGCTCCCGCTCCTGCCGCCGCTCCAGCTAAAGATACTTCCGGCGATTCCGGCTCCGCTATTAAAAAAGGCGGCTATGATACCTCTAAAAAGATTACCGAGCAATCGTCCGGCAGTTTAATGGCTAAAATCGGTCAATTCATGGGCGGTATCGTCTCCGTCTTCTATCAAGCAGGGCGCGACTCGATTAACACCATTATCCGCACGATTTTACCCTTTATGGCGTTCGTTTCTATGCTTATCGGCGTCATTCTCGGTACTGGTATCGGCGATGTCATTGCAAATTTGCTCTCGCCGCTCGCTGGTAACATTGTCGGCTTGGTTATACTCGCTTGTATCTGTTCGTTCCCGCTCTTGTCGCCCTTCCTTGGACCAGGCGCGGTTATCGCTCAAGTTATCGGTGTTTTAATCGGCGTTCAAATCGGTGAAGGCAATATCCCGCCGCATTTGGCTTTGCCCGCACTTTTCGCGATAAATGCACAGTGCGCTTGCGACTTTGTCCCAGTCGGGCTCGGTTTGGCGGAGGCTGATGCTGAAACCGTCGAAGTCGGCGTGCCTTCCGTCCTGTATTCCCGCTTTATCACCGGCCCTGTATCCGTTATCCTCGCGTGGCTCGCTAGTTTCGGTCTCTACGAATCATAATTGCAAAAAAAATCGGCGGGCGTTCGGTATATCCTTAAAAAGTCGGACGCTCGCCTATAAAAAAATATAAAGGCAGGTAATTATACAATGGCGGAAAAGATTTATTCAAGTAAGGTCGTCGAACTCGGCGGTCAAGTCAAAGATTTTATCGCGGCGGCTAATATGATTATCATGTTCGATGAGGCAATGGCTCTGCCCGAATTGCGCGACGCTTGCGTTATGCACACCGGCAACGAACTCACCGGCATGATTAAACCCGGCGATATTTACAAAATCGCGGGCACCGAATTTAAAATCGTCAAAGTCGGCTCCGAAGTACAGAAAAATTTGATGAATCTCGGTCATATCACCATTAAATTTGACGGCGGCGAAGGCGAACTCCTCGAAGGCTCCGTTCACGTCGAAAGTAAACCCGTTCCCGAAATAAAAGCCGGCGATATGATCGAAATTTTCAAGCCCGAAGATAAAAAAGTCGCTGACGGCTCCTGGCTCGGCTTAAAAGGTAAAACTGCCGTCGTTACCGGCGCGGCAAGCGGTATCGGTAAGGCTGTCGCTCAAGCTTTCCTCGATAATGGCGCAAATGTCGTCGTCTGCGACCTCAATCCCAATGAACCCGAATTTAACATCACCGAAAACAGCGGAAAAGTTAAATACGTCATTACAAACGTCTGCGAAGCCGCCAGCGTCGAAGCTATGGTTAAAACTGCCCTCGATACCTTCGGCAAAATCGATATTTTAGTCAACAATGCCGGCATTAACATTCCTTGCTTGCTCATCGACCCCAAAAATCCGCACGGCAAGTACGAACTCAACGAAAAAATCTACGATAAAGTCACCGGCGTCAATATTAAGGGCGTTTACCTCGTCGCGCAGGCTGTCGGGCACGAAATGGTTAAGACTGGCGGCGGCGTTATCATCAATATGAGCTCTGAATCCGGTCTCGAAGGCTCCGAAGGACAAAGTATCTACGCCGCAACTAAAAATGCCGTCAATAGCTTCACGCGCAGCTGGGCTAAAGAGCTCGGCAAGTACAATATCCGCGTCGTCGGCATGGCTCCTGGCATTATGGAGGCGACCGGTCTTAGAACTCTCGCTTATGAAGAGGCTTTAGCTTATACTCGCGGAATTACCGTCGACGATTTGCGCAAAGGTTACAGCTCAACCAAAACTACGCCGCTCGGACGCAGTGGAAAGCTCTCCGAAGTCGCCGATGCTGTCGTTTTCCTCGCTAGTGACCGCGCCTCCTACATTCACGGCGTAACTTACAACGTCGCTGGCGGCAAAACTCGCGGATAGTCGCTTTAAAAGCGACGGAACAGCGGACGCGCTCCGACGTTTCGATAATTTTAACGTTATCGCCGCGCCGGTACGCAACGCTACGCATTGCTAATACTCATTATTCTCAACTTTTCCTTACCACAACCCCCACAAAATTTAAAAACCCTCATGCAAATCGCTTGAGGGTTCTTTTTTATGCTCACAAATATTCAAAAGCGTCGTCGATAATGTCGAGATTTGAGTTAAAAAGCTTAATTTTTGACCTGTGCAGTGATAAAAAGAGATTTTTTCGCCGTTAGTCCACACGCCCATAGTCGCTCCGGTCGCGTTGCAATAAGATTTAAGTTGTAATTTGCCGTCTTTGAGCTTAGGTTTCTTAACTTCGACGATAATATACTCGACGGTTGGGCGATTTGGCTCAAAAATTACAATATCAGCGCGTTTAACTTCGCGTCCGAAGTGAATTGGGTGTTCGACGGACATTTGAGCGGGATTATAGCCGTAATCGTCGATTAATTTACGAATAAACATTTGGCGAACGGCTTCTTCGGGCGTGAGGCGAATTTCTTTGCCGCGAATGAGGCATTTAATAAAAAAAGTTGGTTTGCCGCGAATAATTTTTGTATAAGCGTTAGATTCGAGGAAATTAACCTGCGCGGGCGAGAAAATAGTTGATTTGTGGGTTGAATCGGAGAAAAATTTATCAGAAACGAGCATTCGACCACCTCCAGACGTTTTTTTCATTATAAATCATGCGTCAAGGGCGATTTGGAGCTTTCGACGCGGTTTGAAACTGCTTTTGGAGCTGTGAAACTGATTTTCAATCCGCAAAACTGATTTTCAAGCCGCGAAACTGCTTTTCAAGCCTCGGAACTGCTTTTGAGCCTCGAATCAAGCCGCGAAACTGATTTTCAAGCCGCGAAACCGATTTTTGAGGTCTCGAAACTGATTTTCGGGCTGTGAAAGTGATTTTTGGGCTGTGAAAGTGATTTTGAGGCTCGAAAGTGGGGTTTGAGGGGGCGATTTTGGGGTCAAAGTGCAAATTCCCAAATATGGGAATTGAACACTAAAAAAATGCGCGTCACAATGCGGTTTTTTCGGGCATAAAAAAAAGCCCCTGTTTTTGGGGTGATTTTGAGCGTGCAAAGTTCCAATTCCCAAATACGGGAATTTGACATTTGAGCACAAAAAAAGCCCCTCGACGGTGAGTTGAGGGGTAAAATTTATTTTTTTAGGTTGGCTTTAAGCTCGACGGTGAATTTTGTACCTTCGCCGAACTGTGAGATAACAGAAATTTTTCCGTCGTGAAGTTTAGCGATTTCGGCGGCGATAGCAAGACCAAGCCCGTTGCCGCCCATTTCGCGACTACGTGCTTTATCGACGCGGTAAAATCTCTCGAAAACCTTATCCAAATTTTCGGGCGCGATGCCGACGCCGTTATCGATTACGGAAAAAACTGCGCGGGAGTCGTCCGTCTTTTCCAATTTGATGAGCACCGCGCCGCCTTCGGGCGTGTATTTAATCGCGTTGTCGACCAAAATAATCGCGAGCTGTTTAATTTTCTGTTCGTCAGCGTTAATCATGGCTTTGCGGAAATCTTCGCCGCCGAGCCGGATATTTTTTTTCTCCGCGATTGGCGTCATCGTTCGGATAACTTGCTTTAAAATTTCCGTCAAATCGAGCCGCTGAATTTTGAATTTGAGCGCGTTGTTATCGGAGCGGGCGACCATGAGTAAATCGCTGACCAAATTTGTCATTTTTTTAACTTCGCTCTTTAAATCTTCCAGAACTTGCCGCAGAAACGGATTTTGTATCGACGGGTCGGCTAAAAGCAAATCTGCCGACGCCATGACGACTGCCAACGGCGTTCTAAGTTCGTGCGAGGCGTCCGCCGCGAATTGTTTTTGCTTATCGTAGGCTTCTTTGAGCGGAATCAACGCTCTGCCCGCCATGTAGTAGCCGATTGCCGAGGCGATTAACACCGCGATAAATCCCAGCAAAACTTGCGCGTAAGTTGCCTTTTGAAGTCCGGAATAAAGCGCGGTGACATCTTTGCCGACGTAGAGAGTTTGAACGGCGTTATCCGTGACGATTTTTTTTGAAGTCATCATCACGGTTGAAAGTTGCCCCGTTTCGTTCGAGTGGCGGAAAACTTCGACTTCGCCCTCGTCAATGTCCCAGCTTTCGATAACGTCAAGCACGAATTGCTCCAACCTGAACGACGCCCGCTCAAAACGCACCAACTGCTTGTCCGCGCTGAAAATGTAGAAAAATAATCTGTCGTTGACGCTTTTGTAGTAGCGATTTTCGTCGACGGCGGCGTTTGGGTTCTGCAAATAAAAAGTTTGCGCTTCAGCCACGCCGCTTGCCGCGTCCGATAGCTCCTGCGCCTGTTCGGAAAACATTGACCAGTTCATTGCCATGTGCACGACGAAAATTATTACCGCCATGAAAACACACATGATAAGCGCGTAGGCAAAGGCTAATTGTTTGCGACTGCGCCCAAAAATTTCCAATTTTTAATTCCTCATTCCATTGCGCCTTACGCATTGCGCATTTCGCATTGCCTTTCAAGCCTCCAAACGATAGCCGATGCCGCGCACAGTTTTAATCGAAATGCTCCCGTCGACTTCCATCAACTTTTTGCGCAAAATTTTCATGTAGGAATCGATATTGTTGGAAGTTATGTCGCGTTCAAGTCCCCAAATTCGGTCGAGGATAATATCGCGGGGCACGACGACGCCGAGATTTTGCGCCAGCAGGTCGAAGATTTGGAATTCGCGCGGAGACAGTTGGATAACTTGGTCGCGCTTCTTTAAAATTTTGGTCGTGCGGTTTAGAGTGAAGTCGCCGATTTCGATAACTTCCTGCTGAATTTTTTGCGTGGAGCGTCTTCCGAGTGCGCGGAGCCGGGCTAAAAGTTCATCGAACTCAAACGGCTTGACAAGATAATCGTCCGCGCCGGCGTCGAGCCCCATAACGCGATCTTCGACGGTGTCTTTGGCGGTGAGCATGATAATCGCCCGTTCGTAGCCAGCCTCGCGCAGTTGCCGGCAAGCCTCAAGCCCGCTGACGTTGGGCATCATCCAATCCAAAATTAAAATGTCGTATTCGGAGTACATGGCGTATTCAAAAATGTCCGCGCCGTTGGTAATCCATTCGACGTTGAATTTATTTTGCTGGAGCATGTACTCAATCAGTTTGCCGAGGCGGCTGTCGTCTTCGGCGAGCAGAATTCTCATCATCTGTTTATCACTCCCGAAAAATTTTTCATGATTATAACAGGTAATTTCAAAAAGCACAATTCAAGCGTTGATATTGGCGGCGGCAACTTTTATAATGGAGAAAAAATTTTTTTTTGGACTAGCCGCGCTTGATTTTGGAGATTTGCCGCTAAAATCTGCGCGGAAAAGCTGTTTGGAGGAATTTTTTTGGACTTGCGCGCTTGATTTTGGAGATTTGCCTCCGAAATCTGCGCGGAAAAGTTGTTTGGAGGAATTTTTTTGGTAGAAGAGACAAAAAACAAACTCGCCGCGCTTGATTTTGGAGATTTGCCCGCCGAAATCGAAGGTTTCGCGCTGAAAAAAGTTTTCGCGGCGGACGGCGACAAATTTATTTTCTTTATCTGCGCAAACGACGCAAAACATTGCGCTTTGACGATTTATTTTCACGAAGAGACGCACGAATTTAAAATTCGGCAGAAAATCGGCTTGACGGAGTTTTGTCTGACGAATTTTTTCACGGAGGACTTTGAACACTTTAAAAATCTGATTGACGCCCAACTTAGCGACGTTTTGAAAGATTTACGCGAGATTCTACGCAAAGAGCCGAATATTTTCCTGCGCGAGAAGAAAATCGACACGTGGAGCTACGGAAAAAGCCTTCCCGCGACTTTTGAGGGCTTTGAACTTTATATAAGCCCCGCCGCGCCCGTAGAAGTCACGAACGGCTCGTTTATCGTCATAAACTACGCCGATTTCAAGATTAACAGCGATTTTGTCCTCTATTACAACGTTTACAGCGACGAATTCAGCGGCGAGCGGCGAATCAACGGCGCACCCGAAATAACTTACGCTTTCGACGCGAAAACTTTGGAGGAGCTGGAAGATAAGCTTAAAAATAATTTATCCGCCGAACTTCGCGCGATTCGGCAATAAAAAAACCCCGCCGAACGATTCGACGGGGAAAATTTTTTTATATCGGACGATTTATCCTCTCTTGTAAGCGGTAACTTGCTTGTAATGTTTCTTGAAGAATTCTTCGGCGACCTGCGGGAAGAGCGCGTAGCTCAAAACGTCTTCGTCGGTCGGGTTAAGGAAGCCTTTGTTAATCAATTCGTCCTTGAATTGCGCGAAAGTCTCGCCTTTGGCGTCTTCAATGGAGCAATCTTCGATAATTTGGTCTTCGGGAACTTTGAGCGTATTGATAATGAAATCGCGGTCGACGGGAACGGGCGTGCGTCCGAATTTGCCGCGAACCATATCTTTAAATTCGTTCGGGACGAGTTTATAGCGTTCGCCCGCCATGACGTTCATAGTAGCCTGCGTGCCGACGATTTGGCTAGACGGCGTGACGAGCGGCGGATAACCAGCATCAGCGCGGACGCGGGGCATTTCGTCGAGCAGGTCTTGATATTTATCTTCCATGCCGGCTTCTTTGAGCTGGTTGGCGAGATTGGAGAGCATGCCGCCAGGGATTTGGAAGTCGAGAACGTTGACGTTAATATCGAAGTAGCCTTTCAGCCCGAATTCTTCAATGAGTTCTTTTTTGACGCCGAGGAAATGTTTAGCGATTGGAGTCATGGCTTGGCGGTCGAGTCCGGTGTCGCGTTCTTGACCTTGGAGCATAGCGACGATTGTCTCCGTGCAGGGCTGGGAAGTATCGCTGGAGAAGGGGGAAAGAGCGCAGTCAACGATGTCAACGCCCGCCTCAATCGCCTTAAGATAGGTGGCGTGACCGAAACCGCTCGTGCAGTGCGTGTGCAATTCGACGGGAATATCCAAGCCGGCTTTGAGTTTCTTAACGAGGTCGTCGGCGGCGTAGGGCGCGAGCAAGCCGCTCATATCTTTAATACAGACGGAGTGGCAACCCATTTCCTGAAGTTCTTTTGCCAGCTCCACGAACATTTCATTTGTGTGGACGGGGCTGATTGTGTAGACGAGGCAACCTTGGACTTCGGGCTTTTCGGGGCAAGCGAGCGCGGCTTTAATAGCGACGCGCAGATTGCGCACGTCGTTAAGGGCGTCGAAAATGCGGAAGACGCCGATACCGTGCGCCGAGGCGTGCTGAACGAATTTTTCTACCACGTCGTTTGAATAGTGATTGTATCCCAAAAGATTTTGCCCGCGCAGGAGCATTTGAATCGGCGTGTTCTTGAGGTTAGCCTTAAGTTTATCGAGACGTTCCCACGGGTCTTCGTCCAAAAATCTCAGGCAGCTGTCGAAAGTCGCGCCGCCCCATGCTTCCAGAGCTTTATAGCCGATTTTGTCGAGACTGGCAAGCATCGGCTCCATTTGACGATAGCGCATGCGCGTAGCAAGTAGCGATTGATGCCCGTCGCGCAAGACTGTTTCCATAATTTGAAGCGGTTTCGCCATAAAGTCATCTCTCCTTTAAAATAATATTCCAACTTTGAAACGATTATAGATTTTCTTTTTTGCAATGTCAATCGGCGCACCGAAATTTATAAATAAAACTTATGCTACGTTCTTAAATTTTTAACGGCGGCACTGAAAAATTCATGGTATTCTTTATCGCCGATGTTTATCACCACAAGATTTTTCTTCGCCCGCGTGAGACCGGTGTAAACCATTTCCGCGTTGAGAAATTTTTCTTTGTCCGTCATTGCGGAATCGTTGCCGATAATTAGAATCAGCGAGTGAATTCCCCAGCCTTTGTAGCTTTGAATCGTCGCGAGTTTAATTTTGCCGCTCTCCATCCAAAAATTATGTTTCGCCACGCGCCGTATATCGTCACGTTTTTGTTTGTCGAAACGGCAAAACGAATAATCTTCTTCGCACTCAAAAGTCGTCGTGGTTTTGTAGCCGCTGTCGCGCAAAACTTTATCGATGGGACGAACATTTTTTATCACTTGCGACAAAATGCACACGTCGTCGTTAGTGATTTGATATTCTTTAATTAAGCTCTCAAAAATTTTTACAATTTCGCTCACGTCAAATTGATTGTGGAAGTAATAGCGCACGGTCGTCGCTTCAAATAAATTTTGCTCGACGGACGGCTCAATCTCATTGCCGACACTGCCTCCGAAAAAATTTATCTGGAACGCTCGCGCCAAATCCAAAATTCTCGTTTGAAGTCGATAAGTTCCTTTGAGACTTAGCGGACGACCAATGACGCCCGGAACATGATCTATTTGCCGCCGCAGATACAAATCTTGATCTTTGTCGCCGAAAAAAATCAGTTCGCCGCCAGGCTCCAAAAGAGATAAAATCGTTTTCATCCAGCCGGATTCAAAATCCTGCGTCTCGTCAACGTAAATGGTCTGATAGCGGGTGGGCGTCGCCTCCAAGGTGTAAGTGTCGACTGTTTTGCCGTCCTTGTCCGTTGTAGCTCTGTCTATTTGATCGTGATGGTTGCGGTAGCTTTTTATGAACTCGTGAAAGTGACTAATATTGAAAAATTTCCGCATGATGTAACCCTTGCGTCCTTCAATGCCCGAAACAGAATTCAGCGCGTGACTTATGCAATCGTGAATATAATGGCAAAGCGTAATGTTAAACGTGAGAATCAGCACGGGCGCGTTCGTCTTCCTGAAGGCGTCCACCGCCCGAAAAGCCAACACTGTCGTCTTGCCGCTGCCCGCAGGCCCTTTCAACTGTCGCTTGTAATTGCGTTGACTTAAAGCCAATTCCTGTTGCTTTTTGTCGAGTTTGGTGAGGAAGAATATTTTCGACAAGCTATGATCCGACGGTTTCAGCTCACGGCAAAGTTCGTTGTAAATTTCATCGCTGAAAAAAGATGCGGTTTTATCTCCGAAAAAAATTCCGGCGTAAGAAATTTTGTTCAGACCGTTGTGTTCAAGTTCTTCCCGCGTCAGAAGTTTCACATAACCGTCAGTCGGGATACGAGCGACCTGCTCTTCTGTTGCGTTGTAAAAAAAGACCGCCGTTTGAACAAGCGAGTATACAGCCTTTTCGTGCAAATTTTTTTCAGCGAGCGTGCGGCTGTAGGTGTTGTAAAACAGATCTTTATAAAATCTCACTTGCGCGACCGGCGACTTTAAACGAGCGTTGTTACTTTTGAGCGTCCAAGTAAATTTATCATCGAACGTATGCAAATCCAGATTCCAATCTTTGACCTCGATTATCAAGATGCCGTGATTCTTCCTCATGACGACAACGTCGGGAAAGCCGCCGCCCCAGTGCGCCTGAAAGAAAACTTCAAACTCACCGTTCATTTTTCCAAGATAATCCCTCAAAAACTTCAGTAAATACAGCTCGCCGTCAGTCGGGAACGGGCGCATATACGGAAGATCCGTAAGCTCAGGGAAAAATTTTACATTGGGACTGCCGCCGCTCAACAGAGGCTCTAAGCGTTTCCTTTGCTCGTAACTTAGCTCGTCCGCAGAATTCACTTCGCCGAACGGTTTCACTGCGCGGCAAATCTCGTCATAAATTTCCTCGCTGAAAAATTCCGATACGCGCCCCGCAATCAAAAAATTCATCTTCGGCAAATTTTTCAGACCGTCACGCTCCAAACTTTCACGTGTCAGCAAAAGGACGTAATTAAAAAGCAACGGCATGTTAGTTTCTTTTGGGAAGCCGAAAAATTTTTTTACTTGCTCTTCGGTCACGTAAGGGAAAAATATTGCGGTCTGAACCGGCAAATCGTTGCTCCTTAAATGCGAGACTGTACAAAATGATTTTTTTTGCAATTTCACTTGAGTAAGCGGCGCAATCGATAATTCAGAGTCCGCGACCTTAATTATCAATACGCCGCAATTTTTCCTCACGACCAGAATATCAGCAAAACTTTCATTTAAACGTGCACGAAAAAAAAATTTCAAACTCACCGGATAAACTGCCGAGATAATCGTCCAAAAATCTCAACAAGATTTGTTCGCCCGAAGACGGATTCATTCGACGGATATAATTTTGTTCGGGAAAAAATTTTACCAACGATCTCACCTCAAAGAAATTATAGAACGCAGGTAAATCTTTGACAAGTTTAATAGCGTGAAAAAAATCTGTAAAGATATTGGCAAGCGGCAGCAAATTATGTATAATGCAGAAGGAATCATTTTTAATTCATAGGCGGTGATAAACATGAGTGACATAGTTACGATTAAGGGGCTCAAGTACGGCTTGCAGCTGACTTTCGAGAAGGGCGCAACTTTCGACGACGTGAAGGCAAACCTGCTTGACAAGCTCCAATCGGGCAACGGATTTTTTATTCGCGGGACAACGGTTTTCGTTCCGAAGGGCTACTTTGCCGAAGAACAGAACGAAGCTTTGCGCAAAATGTTTCATCGGCACGGAATGCTTTTCAGTACGGAGTTGAAACGCCCGAATCTTGCGCCGCCGTCACGCGACACGTCCTCTAAAGCTCCCGCGCAGAAATTTAAAGAGAGCGTCGAGGAAGCTCAGAAAATGATGGTTATAAATCATACAGTTCGCGGCGGGCAGGAGATTAAGGCGAATTGTTCCGTGCTGATTTGCGGCAACGTCAACCCCGGCGCACAAGTCATCGCGGGCGGTTCGATTGACATTCGCGGCACGTGCAGGGGTTTCGTTCACGCGGGAGCTTTCGGCGACAAAACAGCGTGCGTCGTGGCGGATAGGCTAATGCCCGTTCAAATTCGCATTGCTGACTTGGTTGCCCGCGCGCCCGACGAAGACGTTAAAGCCAGCCAAGCCGAACGCGCCATGATTAAGGACAACATGATTATCTTTGAACCCGTTGCGCGGTAAATTTTTTTCTACGGAAGGGAAAATTATATGAGTCAGATTTTAGTAATAACGTCGGGCAAAGGCGGCGTCGGCAAGACGACAACCACGGCGAATATCGGCGTCGGGCTTGCCATGCGCGGCAACAAAGTCGCCTTGATTGACACGGACACGGGGCTTCGCAACCTCGACCTTTTGCTCGGCTTGGAAAATCGCATTTTGTATGATCTTGTCGACGTGACGAGCGGGCGCGTCGCCTATAAAAAAGCCCTCGTTCGCCACAAAAAATACGAAAATCTTTATCTGTTGCCCACGTCGCAAATTAAGGATAAGTCCGCCGTCAATCCCGAACAACTCGTGACCCTCTGCGACGAGATGAAGAAGGAATTCGATTTTATAATAATCGATTGCCCCGCCGGCATTGAACAGGGTTTTAAGACGGCGATTGCTGCCGCCGATACCGCGATTGTCGTGACCATGCCAGAAATTTCAGCGGTGCGCGACGCGGATAAAATTATCGGCGAACTCGGTCGCGCGGATAAAGAAAATGTCAAGCTTATCGTCAACAGAATTCGTCCGCAGATGGTTGAAAAGGGCGATATGCTCGACATGGGCGATATTGACGAAATTTTATCGGTCGCGTGCATAGGGCAAGTTCCCGACGATGAAAATGTTGTCGTCGCCACAAACCGCGGCGAACCCGTTATCACGATGAGCGGCTCGACGGCAGGTCAGGCGTACAAAAATATCGTCGCCCGGCTCTGCGGCGAGAACGTCCCCTTCCTCAAACCGCAGAAGGAGGGCTTCTTCGCCCGCCTGAAAAAACTTTTCGGCTTGCTGTAAGGAGGGCTGTCCATGCTTGACGTTTTAAAAAGAGTCTTCGGCATGAGCGAAAAAAAATCCGGCACGGTCGCCAAAGAACGCTTGCAAGTTGTGCTCATTCACGACCGCGCCAGCATTTCGCCGGAAATTATGGAAAAGATTAAGGAAGAAATTATAACCGTTTTATCTAAGTACATGAACATAAACCGCACGGAGATGGAAATCGCGCTTGAAAATGATTCCGATTCGGTTGCGCTCGTCGCCAATATCCCCGTCAACTCCATGCGCCACGCCAGATAAAAAATTTTGAGCGGTCAAAGCGACCGCTCTTTTTTTGCCTTGATTCAAGTTTTAATTTCGTATAAAATTAGCGTGTTACCGAAGACTCTTTCCTGGGTAACAGGAGGAGGTGAAATTTATGTTGACGGTATTCGTCGTGACGGTCGCAGCAAATGTTGTATCGTACTTCATCTGCAAGTGGCTTGACCGCCGCAGGTAACAAAAGCCCGTGGTTATCGTTACTCTATAAAACGAGCGAAAACCCCCGATGCCAATTCGGGGGTTTTCTTTTGTGAAAACTATGTTGACGGTCAAATTGGTTTCCTCTAAACACGCCTAAAGTTTAGCACATGCTGAAAATTTTTGCAAGTGGGAAATCAGCGGAGCCGCCGCCTTGATTCAAAAAATATTTTCGTGTAAAATCAGCATGTCGGTCACGGACGACCCCCAATCGCCATAGTGAAAGGAGGTGGCGAATATGTTGGCAACGTTCATTATAACCGTCGCAGCGGGTGTGGTAGTTCACCTCATCTGCAAGTGGCTTGACGGCCGTAAGTGACCAAGAGCACGTGGTTATCGTTAACCTACAAAACGAGCGAAAACCCTCGGCGGCAACCGGGGGTTTTCTTTTGGCGATATATGCTGGCATGTGTTAGTTTTCTTCTAAACACGTTTAAAGTTTAGCATACGCCTGAAATTTTTGCAAGGGGGAACTCAAAGGAGTAGCCGCCTTGATTCAAAAAATATTTTCGTGTAAAATCAGCATGTCGGTCACGGACGACCTCTAATCGTTTATGAAAGGAGGTGACGACTATGTTGTCTACATTCGTGGTAACCGTCGCAGCAGGCGTTGTGGTACACATCATCTGCAAGTGGCTCGACGGCCGTAAGTGACCAAGAGCACGTGGTTATCGTTACTCTACAAAACGAGCGAAACCCCCGATGTCGCAGTCGGGGGTTTCTTTTTGACGACTATGTTGTCATTACGTTCTTTTGTAACCAAAGTAATTTTAACACCGCAATAAAAATTTTGCAAGCAGAAACGAAAAGAGCCTCCGATTTCTCGAAAGCCCTTTTCTTGCTGGAACAGTTCTTAGTAACTGCAGGAATAAATCTATCACAGGCTAAAAAATTTTTCAAGGAGGGAAATCAAAGGAGCCTCCGATTTCTCGGAGACCCCCGTAATTTACTTTATAAGATTGTTTCTGTTGAAAGTTTCGGCTTAGAAGAAGAATTCGACACGACCGAAGAGGCGTTCTGCATCGCCAGGACCAGTGATGTATTTGCCCTTGAAGTATTTCGCGAGGACAACGATTCTGTCGAACGGTGCCCAGCTTGCGCCTGCGACGAAGCCTTTGGTGCCGGCATAAGCGTCATCCCAGTTGATAGCGCAGAGGGAGGTGTTGGAGCCGAGTTCTTTATAACCAGCCCAGACAGCCCATTGACCCTTATGAGTATTCTGGTTGCCGCCGCCGTAGAGGTCGCCGTATCTGACGAGTGCCTGCCAAGATCTCTTTTCGTAGTCGGCTTTAGCGTTGCGTGCATACGCGCCCCAAATCTGCGCTTTGCCGATTCTGTAACCGAGGTTCACAGACCAAATGTTAGCGGTGTCTTCGTTACCCTTTTTGCTGTAAGCGTAGTTGGGCATTTCTTCGTCAAAGAAGGTCATGGTTTTGAAATCATCGTCTTTGATGTGGTAGTAGCCCAAGCCGCCGAAGAGACCTTTTTGACCTGGATCATACTGCAGGTTGATTGCCCAGAAGCTGGAAGGATCTCTGCTATCGCCGCCGATTCTGCCACTTGCATAATCCCAAGTCCCACCTGCACTCCTACCAGGATCACCAGGACGACGACCATCCCAAGAACCTGCATTACGGATAGCACCGTTGACTTTGTCGTTTTTGAGGCGACCACCATAGACAGTGGCTCTCAAACCGTTAGCGAGTTTGCCGAAGGTAATCTCGCCGCCGGTGTACTCAGTATCCCAGATGATACCGTCTTCATTGGTGTAGAGGGGTTGACGACCGACTTTGATTTGGAAGTTGTCGTAATCGCCCTGTGCCCAACCACGAACCAGTTCAAAATCGCTGGAGTTGTCGCGGCTGAGGTCGACGTGTGCATCAATACGAGCACGGAGTGTCCAGTGGTCATTGACGTGAGCTATCGGCTCAAAACGGAAGATCCAGTCGTCCTGCTTAACGCGGGTGTGCTCGCTGGTGCTGTGATGATTGCGACGCTGGTCAGCCCAAACATTGTCGGTTCTGTGGTTCTTGTAGGTGTACTCGATTTTGCCCTGCCAGACAACTTTGTCAGCATACTTTTCGAGTTCAGCTACGCGAACGCCGAGAGCATCGAGTTCATCACGGAATTCAGCCGCGAGGCGGTCGAGTTCGGCTTTGTTTGCGCCGGTCGGGTTCTTCGCCATAGCTTTAGCAATCATCTGCGCCATTTCGTAACGGGTGATGTTGCGGTCGCCGCGATAGGTTCCGTCGCCGTAACCTTCGATGACGCCTTCAGCCGCCAATTTGGAAACCGAGTTATAAGCCCAGTGACCCGCCGGAACATCGCTGAACGGATTGGCTGCTGCCGATACACTTGCACTTGCGCTAACGACGAACGCCGCTGCCAATGCTGCTGCTACTGATTTCTTCATTTTGAACATCCTCCTTAAAGATGCCGCTAAAGAAAGTTTACTTCGGATGACTTTCTTGACTTGGCTCGGAAGTTGTTCAAAATTGAGTGGCCGTGTTTCCTCAACTCTTCCGGACTTCGTTTGCCTTGTCCCTCAAGTCGCCGCAATAATAGCGCAGAAATTTTCGCCTGTCAAGCCTCTTGAAAAAAATTTTTATTATTGTTTTCATGTTAGTTTCATGTTATAATTTAAAATTTCCTTTCAGGTATTTTTCAATTAGAACTTATCAAGCTTAGCCGCAGATAAAATTTGTGTAAATCGTTTTTGTATGCAGATATTATTCAGATTTAGTAGTCGCAAGGATTATCTTGATTGGAACGCGGAAGCAAAAAGAGCCTCCGATTTTTCGGAAGCTCCCTGAATATTTTCTGTAGGAATTTATTAATTAGAAGAAGAATTCGACGCGCCCGAAGATGTGGCGAGCCTTGCCGCGTCCGCTGTTATAGATACCGTCGGTGATGTATTTGCCGTCGAAGTATTTAGCAATGACGCCGATATTTTTGAACGGAGCCCAAGATGCGCCGATGACAAAACCGCGTGCACCGCGCAAAGCGTCTTCTGCAGTGGGCGCGAAGGAAACGTTGGTGCCTTGGCTGCGGTAGCCGGCGAAGACGTTCCACTGACCTTTTTCGGGGGCGTCGTCGTAGTCGCCGTAGCAAAGTTCAGCCTGCCAAGCTTTATTCTCAAAGTCGGCTTTGGTATTCCGAGCGTACACGCCCTGCAACGACAAGAGGTCGGTGAACTGATAGCCGAGATTGACCGTCCAAATACTTGCCTTTTGATAGGACTGGCGGCTGTCCTCGTCGTCGAAGTCGATGCTTTCTCTAATACCTCTTCTCCAAAAGCGGTTTCTGCTCCAAGCAAGGTCGTCGTCTTTGATGTAGTAGTAGCCCGCGCCGCCGAAGAAGCCTTTATTGCCCTGGTTGTAATCGACTCTCAAGCCGACAACCGTTGCGGGGTCGTCTTCAGTTTCGTTTTCGCCGTAAATGCCGCTGCCAACAACATCAGCCGCCACGCGACCGCCCGTGACGTTGAATTTCCATTTGCTGCCGTAGGTAATGGAGCCGCCCGAAATTTCCGTATCCCACATGAGACCGGCTTCACCTTCGGGGTAGAATTCAAAGCGACCGATTTTAAGATTTAACTTGTCGTAGTCGCCTTCCGCCCACGCGCGCTTGAGTTCAAAGTTGGTTGTCTCGTCTTTTTTCATGTCGCCGTAAGCGTCGAGGCGCGCATTAACCGTCCAATGATCGTTGACGTAAGCTTTTGGTTCGAGGCGGAAAATATAGCCGTTAGCGGTGTCTTTAGTCTTCTTGCCGGTGTTTTCGGGGTCAGTTTTCGTTTGTTCGTAGGTGTACTCAATCTTGCCTTGCCAGACAACTTTGTCGGCGTATTTTTCGAGTTCAGCTACGCGAACTCCGAGAGCGTCGAGTTCATCACGGAATTCAGCCGCGAGGCGGTCGAGTTCGGCTTTGTTCGCGCCGGTCGGATTCTTCGCCATGGCTTTAGCAACCATCTGCGCCATTTCGTAACGGGTGATGTTGCGGTCGCCGCGATAGGTGCCGTCGCCGTAACCTTCGATAACGCCTTCAGCCGCGAGTTTGGAAACGGAGTTGTAAGCCCAATGCCCCGCCGGAACGTCGCTGAACGGATTCGCCGCCGCCAATGCACTTGAACTCATGCCAACGACAAATGCCGTCGTTAATGCTGCTGCTAATGTTTTCTTCACAATGAACATCTCCTTTGTTTTGACCGTCAGATTCATTGAAAAGTTTCTCAGCTTGAGTGGCCGTGTTTCCTCAAATGATTTTACTTCTCAAAGTTTCTTAAGTCGCCGTAATGATAAACCTAATCAATTACGTTGTCAAGTTTTTTGATAATAAATTTCAATTTGAATTTGACATGAAAAAAGCTCCCGCCAAATTCTGACGAGAGCTTGAAAATTTTCTTTAATTTAAATGGCTTACATCATGCCGGGCATACCGCCGCCCATTCCACCGGGCATAGGCGGTGCAGGCGGTTCGGGCTTATCTGCAACGAGCGTTTCCGTCGTCAGAATCATAGCCGCGATTGACGCCGCGTTTTGCAGAGCGGAACGAACAACCTTAGCCGGATCAACGATACCCGCCTTAATCATGTCGACGTATTCATTAGTCAACGCGTTGAAGCCGACGCCTTTTTCCGCCTTCTTGACGGCTTCGGCAACGACGGAGCCTTCTTGACCGGCGTTGTTGGCGATTTGGCGAACGGGCTCTTCGATTGCGCGTTTAACGATTTCGACACCGACTTTGGCGTCGCCTTCAGCTTTAACATCGTCAAGCGCGTGTTGAATATCAATAAACGTGGTGCCGCCGCCAGCAACGATGCCTTCCTCGACAGCCGCGCGGGTTGCGTTAAGGGCGTCTTCAATGCGGAGTTTCTTTTCCTTCATTTCAACTTCGGTTGCCGCGCCGATTTCGATAACCGCCACGCCGCCCGCCAATTTGGCAAGACGTTCCTGAAGTTTTTCTTTGTCAAAGTCGCTGGTCGTGGTCTCAATCTGTTTGCGAATTTGAGCGACGCGAGCAGTGATTTCGTTCTTATCGCCACTACCTTCGACAATCGTCGTTTCCTCTTTGGTTGCACGAATTTGACGCGCACGACCCAAATCAGCAAACGTTGCGCTGTCGAGTTTGCGTCCGAGTTCTTCGCTGATAACCGTGCCGCCCGTCAAAATCGCGATGTCTTCGAGCATAGCCTTGCGTCTGTCGCCGAAGCCCGGAGCCTTAACCGCAAGAGCCTTGAACGTGCCGCGCAGTTTGTTGACAACGATTGTTGCCAAAGCCTCGCCGTCAACGTCTTCAGCGATGATAACGAGCGATTTGCCCTGCTTAACGACTTGCTCAAGAATCGGCAGAATGTCTTGGATAGATGAAATTTTTCTGTCAGTCAAAAGGATATACGGATCATCAAGGACGGCCTCCATTTTGTCGGCGTCGGTGACCATGTAGGGCGAAATGTAGCCGCGGTCGAATTGCATACCCTCGACAACCTTAAGATTGGTCGTCATGGTCTTGGATTCTTCAACGGTGATAACGCCGTCGTTGCCAACTTTTTCCATGGCGTCGGCGATAAGTTGACCGATTTCCGCGTCGCTGGAAGAAATGGACGCGACTTGAGCGATAGCCTCTTTGCCCTCGACTTTTTTAGCGTTATTTTTAATTTCGTCGACGAGTTTAGCAACGGCGGCTTCGATACCCTTTTTGATAATCATGGGGTTCGCGCCCGCCACGACGTTTTTCAAGCCTTCGCGAACGATAGCCTGCGCAAGGAGCGTAGCAGTCGTGGTGCCGTCGCCGGCAACGTCATTAGTTTTGGTTGCGACTTCTTTAACGAGCTGCGCGCCCATGTTCTCAAAGTGATCTTCAAGCTCAATATCGCGAGCGATCGTCACGCCGTCATTTGTGATTGACGGTGCGCCGAATTTCTTTTCAAGAACGACGTTGCGACCTTTGGGTCCGAGCGTAACTTTAACGGCATTTGCCAACGCATCTACGCCGCGACTAAGAGCACGACGAGCTTCCTCATCGAACAAAATTTCTTTTGCCATAAATTATTTACCTCCGAATTAATCTTGCCTTTCATTGCGCATTACGCATTGCGCACTACGCATTGCCTTAAAGGATTGCCAAAATGTCACTCTCGCGAATCACGAGATAATCTTTATCGTCCACCTTGACTTCGCTGCCTGCGTACTTGTTGAAAATGACGTCGTCGTTGACTTTGACTTCCATAGCCGCACGCTGACCGTTGTCGAGGAGTTTGCCGGTGCCGACTGCGACGACTTTGCCCTTTTGCGGCTTCTCTTTGGAAGTTTCGGGCATGATGATGCCGCTTTTGGTCTTGAGCTCGACCTCGGCTACTTCAACAACAACTCTGTCTCCAAGTGGCTTTATCATAAATATCTGCCTCCTATAGGAATTTCAAACTTGCTCGGCGTTCTTGCCGAATCACAAGCGGTATGATAATCCCAATTCAACAAAATGTCAAGATAAAAATTTTTTCAGCAGACGCTTGCAAAATCGTCACAAATTTTTTCCAGATAATCGCGCCGCTTTAAAGTAGCGAGCCACTCGGCGGGGATTGATTCTGCGCCGTAGAAAATTCCCGTCAAGCCGCCCGCAACCGTCGCCGTCGTGTCGGTGTCGCCGCCCAAATTCACGGCTTTAAGCGCGAGAGTTTTATAATCGGCGGTATTTAGCAAACACCAAAGAGCCGCCTCCAGCGTGTCGACGACGTAGCCCGAACTTGAAATTTTATCTTCGGGGAGCGCGGCAAAATTTTCGTCGCACAGGCGGGAGAAATTTTTAAAGGCGTCGTTCGTGCCGTAAAAATTTTTAGCGTCGTCGATGCCGAGCGTAAAAGCTCCGGAAATATTTTTCCCGTTCAAAATCTGCGCGGCAATCAGCGAATAAATCCCGCAAGCCATGCAACTGATAATGTGCCCGTGAGTCAGCGCGGAAAATTCGTGGATAATTTTTAGTTCGTCGCCGCCAATTTTCCCGCGCGTGCCGTAGAGATAAAGCGTCGCGGGCAAAATTCTCATCAGCGAGCCGTTGCCGTTGGAAGTTTCTTCCGTCGCGCCGCATTTGTTCGGCGGCAAAAGTTTTCTGCTGAAACGCACAATCGCCGCGCGGGTCGTGTTGCCGATGTCGAAGCGTTCGCCCGTCGCAGTAAATTCGTCGCGTTCGTACCAGCGCAAAAAATTTTCCATGATGTCTTGATAATCAAGCTTGCCGAGCCGCGCGATACTTTCCATTGCCGCGATAGTTAAGCTTGTGTCGTCAGACCACGTGCCCGCCGGCTGATTCCATGAACCGAACGCCCGCATATTTTCTACCGGTTCTTCCCGCAAAGTTAAACGCGATTCAAATTCAACGGGGACTCCCAGCGCGTCGCCCGTCGCTAATCCCAAAAGCATTCCCTTTAAAATTTTTGCGTCCATTTAAAAGCCTCCTTTGCAAACATTATACACGAAAAATTTTTTTCGGAAACTTGACGCGGGCAAGCGCAAAGGATAAACTGCAGAAAAAATTTTTTGCAAAACGGGAGGGAATCTTATGAAAAAATTTTTTGCCATGTTCGCGTTCGTGCTGACTGTCGCGCTCTTTTCATTCGCGCCGCAAGCTTCCGCCGACATTTACATTGACTTTTCGCAAGTCGAATTTTTCCCGACGGAGCACAAAGTCCTCTTCCACGCAAAAATGGGCAACACAATCAACAAGCCCGTTGTCGTCAAAAAATTTGACGTTCGTTCGATAAGCATTTACGATGCCGACGGGAATTTGATTTGGAGCAACGCGGCGACCTTTGAAAACATCAACGTTTCCATTCCCGCCTACGGAGAAATTGAAATCCCGATTACGATACACGAAGCACCCAACGTGCCCGAATACGAAAATTTCGACGGAAGACGACACGTTGATAGAGTGGGAAACTGTAGAGTGATAAAAAATTTTTGTCTCCGCGAGAAAATTTCTTGCGGGGGCTTTTTTTAATTAGGAATTAGGAATTTTTTTCTAACAGCTAGAAGCTACCAGCTACCAGCTAAATTGTTGTCACGAAAAATTTTCTGTGATAAACTTGCCGTAAGAAACGGAGGTAAAAAATTTTGGACGATAAAAAAATTCGCAAGGTTGAAGACTTCGGCGACGCGATAGAAGACGAAGCGCACGAAGACGAACTGCCCGACGTCATGCCCGTTGAAGACGAGGACGACGAAGAGATAGAAGTCCACTTCGACGAGGCAGCCGCGCAGGTCGAAGCGGTCGAGGGCGATTACAGCGCAGATCAAATTCAAATTTTGGAAGGGCTGGAGGCAGTGCGCCTTCGCCCCGGCATGTATATCGGCTCCACGTCCGAACGCGGGCTTCATCATCTTGTTTACGAAGTTGTCGACAATTCGATTGACGAGGCGTTGGCGGGCTTTTGCACGGAGATTAACGTCACGATTGAGGCGGACAATTCGATAACCGTCAGCGACAACGGGCGCGGCATTCCCGTCGACATGCACGAGAGCGGCAAGCCTGCAGTCGAAGTTGTGTTGACCGTTCTGCACGCGGGCGGCAAATTCGGCGACGGCGGCTACAAAGTCAGCGGCGGTCTGCACGGCGTGGGCGTCAGCGTCGTCAATGCTCTGTCAAAATCTATGGAGGTTGAAGTTCGGCGCGACGGCAAAATTTATCAGATAACTTTTTCGCGCGGCGTGACTGTCAAGCCGCTGGAAATTATCGGCGAGGCGCAGGACACCGGCACTAAAGTTCACTTCCTGCCCGACGACGAAATTTTTACCGTCAAGGAATTCAACTTCGACACGCTTAAGCACCGGCTCCGCGAGCTGGCATTTTTGAACAGCGGCATAACGATAACGCTCAGCGACAAGCGCACGGGCGAGGAAAGAACTTTCCACTTCGACGGCGGGATAAAATCTTTTGTCGAGCATCTCAACCGCAAGAAGGAAAAAATTAATCCGACGCCGATTTACTTTAACGGACGGCGCGACGATGCTGTTGTCGAAGTCGCCATGCAATACACCGACGCTTATCAAGAAAATATTTTCAGCTACGTCAACAATATCAACACGGAAGAAGGCGGCATGCACCTGGTCGGCTTCCGCACCGCGCTGACTAAGGTCGCCAACGAATTCGCCAAACGCCACAATCTTTTAAAAAACAGCGACAACACTTTGAGCGGCGAGGACGTTCGCGAGGGTTTGACGGCGGTTATCAGCGTCAAGCTCCACAATCCACAATTCGAGGGACAAACTAAAACCAAACTCGGCAACGTGGAAATTCGTTCGCTGGTCAGCGCGGTCGTCAATGAAAGTTTGAGCGAATTTTTCGAGGAGAATCCCGCCGTCACGAAGCAAATTTTGGAAAAGGCGGTAATGGCGGCTCGTGCCCGTGAGGCGGCAAGAAAAGCTCGTGAACTTACGCGCAGGAAAAATGCGCTGGAAATTTCTTCACTGCCCGGCAAACTCGCTGATTGCTCCGTCAAAGATCCGGACAAAGCGGAAATTTATATCGTCGAGGGCGACAGCGCGGGCGGTTCGGCTAAGCAGGGGCGCGACAGAAGATTTCAAGCGATACTGCCTCTGCGCGGCAAAATTTTGAACGTGGAGAAAGCGCGCCTTGATAAAATTTTCGCCAACGCCGAAATTCGCACGATGATAACGGCGTTCGGCACGGGCATAAGCGACGACTTCGACTTGAGCAAACGCCGCTACGGAAAAATTATCATCATGACGGACGCGGACGTTGACGGCGCACATATCCGGACTTTGCTGTTGACTTTCTTTTATCGCTACATGAAACCGCTCGTCGAACATGGGCACGTTTACATTGCCCAGCCGCCGCTCTATCAAATTCGCAAGGGCAAGAATCACTGGTACACCTACAGCGACGACGAACTTGCCAAAAAGCTTGACGAGGTCGGGCGCGACGGCGCGACGGTTCAACGCTATAAAGGTCTCGGCGAAATGAATCCCGAACAACTTTGGGAAACGACGATGGATCCGATGACGCGCACAATGCTCCGCGTTGAAGTCAACGACGCATTCGAGGCGGACGAACTCTTTACAATTTTAATGGGCGACCAAGTTGCCCCGCGCAGACAATTCATTGAGGAAAACGCTTTACTCGTTAAGAACTTAGACATATAAAAAAACAGCTCCCGCAAATTTCTCTGCGGGAGTTTTTGATTGCAAAAAATTTTAATCGGCGTCAAAGGGCACGTTGGCTTTGCGCTGATACTTGGTGTGATAGTGGACGATGTAAAGCCCCTTGCCGCTGATGTGGCGAATGTCGTCAAGATAGCAGAATTGGCGCGTCTTCGGGTAAACGAGAATATCGCCCTCCAAAACGTCTTGGTCGTCGCTGATTATGAGCGTGCTCTGTTCGGTCTCGCTGAAAAAAGCGATGATGAGCGGCTCGATTACGCGGTTGTCGCGCACGGGCACGAAGAAATTCGGCTTGAGCTCCGCCGCGCCCTCGAAATATTGATCAAGTACGATTTTTAAATTGGCGTCCATAAAAATCCCCCTTCCAATTTTAAATCATTTTATAAAAATACGCCGCCTCTGTCAAACGGAAGCGGCGATAAGCAGAAATTTTACTTTGCTGACAAGCCAATCGTCTATCGAAAAGCCGAATGAAATTTCAGCGTCGGGGGCGCGGCGTTTTATCAGCCTTGAAAGTTTCTGCGCCTCCTCCAACGAAAGATTTCCTTTGGCGGCAGTCACGTTGAATAAAATTTTCTTGGCGGTCTTGAAATTTTCTGCGGAGTTTTCGGCGTGTTCAAGGGCGGCTTTTGCGGCTTTGACGACGGAATTTTTCCCGTCGCGTTCGCCGTAGCCGATAATCGCGCCGCCTTCCGCAACAGTTTCCGAAATTATTTTAACGTCAATCTTCGGCTGCCCGTCAAGCGTCACCGCCTCAATAAAATTCTCAACGACTTTAGAGGAATCGAACTCAAAATTTTTATTCGGCAACTTTATCAGCGCGTCGAAAATAATTTCGTCTTCCGCGTCCTCAAAATTCCCGCCAGCTATGAAAATCACGGGCACACCAACTTTTTTTGCGCAGTGAGCGGCAAGCGCGACAGCTTTAATATTTTCCCAAACTTCCTCGGCGACAACAAAAATCATATCCGCGCCGCGCAGTTTCTGCACCAAATTTTGTTCGTCAGCCCTGTCCAGCAGTCGGAGTTTGTGAATCGTGTTGCAACCGTCAAGATTTTTTATGTCGTTCCTGTCGACGGCAAGATAATTCACGCCGGGCAAATTTTTTTCCAAAATGCAATTCAGCGCGGCAAGTCCGCCCGAAAGTTTTTCCTTGCCGACGGTATTGACGCCGACAACTTTAACTTTTACAAAACGATTGTCCAGATTGTTTCCAAGCACGTCAATCAATCCTCCGTCGAAAATTTATCTCCTGTTGCGTCTGTTGAAAAAGTCGGGAATTATGTTTTGGAAGGGATTGCGCGAATCATTTGGAGTTTCCTGCTTGGGCTGAACGGGACGATTATAGGGTGGCGGCTCTTGCTGATTGAATTGCTGTTGATTAAACTGTTGTTGATTGAATTGTTGCTGATTGAATTGCTGTTGATTGAATTGTTGTTGATTGGAGCGGGCTTGCGGCTGATTAAATTTTTGAGTCGGAGGGGGAGCAGGCTCGGCGGGCGCGGCTTCCTCGTCGCCAAAGCGCGTGGCAATAATCGTTACGATAATCGTATCGCCCAACGAATCGTCGACGCTGACGCCCCAAATAATTTCTGCGTCGGGGTGCGCCGCCTCTTGCACGGTCGTCGACGCCTCGTTGACTTGAATCATCGACAGAGAATCTTGTGCGCCCATAAAGTTCAAAAGAATTCCGCGTGCGCTGTCGACGCTGGTTTCCAAGAGCGGAGAGGCAATCGCTTTCTTGACGGCCTCGACTGCGGCGTTGTCGCCCGAAGCCTCGCCCACGCCCATCAGCGCAGAGCCGGCATTGTTCATAATCGATTGCACGTCCGCAAAGTCAAGATTAATGACGCCAGGCACCGCGATTAAATCTGAAATGCCCTTGACGCCCTGCCGCAAAATATCATCGGCGATAGCAAACGCTTTAGTCATCGGGGTTTTCTTATCGACAACCTGTAGCAGTCTGTCGTTGGGGATTGTGATAATCGCGTCGACATTTTTCTTTAGCTTATCAATGCCCAAGTCGGCATTTCTTTTGCGTTTGGGTCCTTCAAAGGCAAAGGGGCGGGTGACAACTGCAACTGTCAGCGCGTTGACTTCGCGAGCACATTCCGCCACAACCGGAGCCGCGCCCGTGCCCGTGCCGCCGCCCATGCCTGCCGTTATAAACACCATGTCCGAACCGCGCAGAGCTTCCAAAATATCATTGCGACTTTCCTGCGCGGCTCGTTCGCCAATATCGGGACGAGCACCGCAACCTAATCCGCGCGTCAGTTTCTCGCCGATTTGCATTCTCTTTGGCGATTTACTCATCAGCAACGCTTGTGAATCTGTGTTTACTGCAATGAACTCCACGCCTTCCAAACCCGATTCAATCATTCTGTTTACGGCATTAGAACCGCCGCCGCCTATGCCGATTACTTTTATCTTCGCGAACTGATCCAACGTGTTCTCGTCGAATTCAAACATATGCTTTCCCCCCGTGAAAAAATTTCTACGTAAGCTGTGCAAGTTTAGCATACCTTAATGAAAAAACTTTGTAACATTTAAACTTTCAGCAAACGTAGGGCATTGTCTCCGAGAATTTTATTTTTGTCGTCGTCAGCGAGCGGCAGATTTTTTATAAAGTCAATCGAAGTTTTCGGCGAAGTCCACGGGCTATCCGTCCCGAATAAAATTTTCTCCGCGCCAAATATTTTTACGAACTCCATAAACTGCGCGGCGTCACAAGCTTAATAATTTTTTCGCGTTTAAGCCGAGAATTTTATTTTTGTCGTCGTCAGCGAGCGGCAGATTTTTTATAAAGTCAATCGAAGTTTTCGGCGAAGTCCACGGGCTATCTGTCCCGAATAAAATTTTCTCTGCGCCAAAAGTTTTTACAAACTCCATGAACTGCGCGGCGTCCAAAAGTTTCAAATCCTCCGCCGCCCAATTAAAATCTCTGCGCGGAATTATTTCCCCCGTAGAAAATGACGTGTCGAGATAAACTTTCGCGCCGCCCAAAATTTTTAGAACGTCGTCCCAATTTTTCCAGCCGCCCATGTGCGCCAAAACAAATTTGAACTCGCCGACCTCGTCGACAACATTTTTTATCATCTGCGGCGAACACTTAACCACGCCAGGAAAGCCGATGTCAAGACCGGCGTGCGTCACGACGATTAAATCCAGCTCGGCGGCGCGGTCGATTATCCGCATGTATTTTGTATCATTGAGGTTTGTATCTTGATAAACGGGGTGAATTTTGATACCCTTTAGCCCGTAATTTTTCACGCGGCTCAGCTCCGCTCGATAATTCGTAAAGTCGGGGTGGATGCAGCCGAGAGAAATTATCCCCGCGCCGGAAAATTTTTCGTTAAGCGCGGCGGAGGACGAATTTATTTTCTCAACCTGCTTTGAATTCGTCGCGACGGGCAGAACCACCGACAAATTAATCTGCGCGGCGTCCATGGATTTTTGCAAGCCGTTCAAAGTTCCGTCCGTGAAGGCGGGCGTGTGGCTGACGTTGCTCAACTTATCAATCGTGGCGGCGGCGATTTTGTCGGGGAAAATGTGCGTGTGCATGTCGATAATCATGGCGGGTCAACTCCTTTTAAGATTTGCGGAGGTTTTGTTTCAATGAAGGTTGTTTTACTCGTTTTGTATTTTGCAGTGCTGATTGGCATTGGTCTTTACTGCCGCAAGCACGCCACTGACGTTGATGGCTTTGTTTTGGGCGGGAGGAGCGTCGGTCCGTGGCTGACGGCTTTTGCTTACGGCACAAGTTATTTCTCGGCGGTCGTGTTCGTCGGCTACGCGGGGCAATTCGGTTGGAAGTACGGAATTGCGGCGACGTGGGCGGGCATTGGCAACGCGCTAATCGGTTCGCTCATGGCGTGGTTTATTCTCGGCAGAAGGACGCGCGTCATGACACGCCACCTCGATACCGCGACCATGCCGCAGTTTTTTGAAAAGCGTTTCGGCTCGCCGTCACTGAAAATCGGCGCGGCGATTATAATTTTTATTTTTATGATACCCTACACCGCCAGCCTTTACAACGGACTTTCGCGACTTTTCGGCATGGCGTTCAGCATTGACTATTCCGTTTGTATTCTGCTCATGGCGGTTTTGACGGCGGTTTACGTCATTGCGGGCGGCTACATGGCGACGGCGATTAACGATTTTATTCAAGGCGTCGTCATGCTCGTGGGAATTTCCGCCGTGATTTACGCCGTGCTGGAGACGAAGGGCGGCTTTGTAAACGCGCTCGACGGCTTGGCGCGAATCACTGACGATAAAGTTTCCTCGACGCCAGGAATTTTTGCGTCATTCTTCGGCACAGACCCGCTGAATTTATTGTTCGTGGTGATTCTGACTTCGCTGGGCACGTGGGGCTTGCCGCAGATGGTTCAAAAATTTTACGCTATAAAGAACGAACAGGCGATTCAAAAGGGCACGGTCATTTCGACGCTATTTGCGTTTGTGGTGGCGGGCGGCTGCTATTTCCTCGGCGGCTTCGGCAGATTGTTTTCCGACCAAATCGACATTAAAGCTAACGGCTTCGATTCCGTCGTCCCGACAATGCTAAGCGGTCTTTCGGAGGGAATGATTGCCCTCGTCGTCATTTTAGTTTTATCTGCGTCAATGTCAACATTATCATCGCTGGTAATCGTTTCGGCTTCGACTTTGACGCTGGATTTAATCCGCGACAACTTTGCCAAAAACATGAGTGAGCCGCGACAAGTTTTGCTGATAAGAATTTTAGTCGTGGTGTTTATCGCGATTTCGGCGGTGTTGGCTCTCGTTCAATACAAAAGCTCGGTGAACTTTATCGCGCAGTTGATGGGTATATCTTGGGGCGCAATGGCGGGCGCGTTTCTGGCTCCGTTCATGTATTCGCTTTACTCGAAGTGGGTTTCAAACGCCGCTTGCTGGACGTGCTTCATCTTTGCAAGCGTGTTAATGGCGGCGAACATGTTAATCCGTCCCGCCTTCCCCGCGATTTTGCAGTCGCCGATTAACGCGGGCGCAATCGCCATGCTCGCCGGATTAATCATCGTGCCGGTTGTCAGCGCAATTACTCCCAAGCCCGATAAAAAACTTGTTGACGACGCATTTAAATGCTACGACGAAAAAATTATGGTGCCGCTCAGTACTTCCTTAAATAGCGACAAATAAAAAATCAGCTCCCGCCACATTGACGGGAGCTTTTTTGTTGGAAAATTTTTGAGTGCGTCAGGTTATTTTTGCCAGCGTCACGAAGATTGAATGGATTAATCTTACGCGCTCCGCCGCTTCAAGTTCGCCCGCCGCCTCCGATTTGTAGAGATTCGCCGACATTTGCGCGATAAGTTCGGCTTCGCGCCGCGTGATTAATTTGTTCTCCAAAAGGAATTCGAGCATTGATTTTATCTCGTCGAAGGGAGTTTCCTCGTCGATTGCGTCGATCATATCGCGATATAGCAGTTGCTTTTGGTCGAGTTCTTCGGGCATCAGCGCAATGCGAATATAGCCGCCCAAACCGCGCCGCGATTCGACGATAAAACCTCTATCCGTCGTGAAGCGCGTGCTCAACACGTAACTTATCTGCGACGGTGCACAGCTCATTTCGTCAGCAAGTGCCGTGCGCCGCAGTTCGATTTGCCTGTCAGCGTTTTGCTTCAAACGCTTTAAAATATATTCTTCAATCGTGTCTGCTTTGTTGTTCAGCATGACTTATCACCTCTTCTTGATATTTTGACATTATACGCGCAAAAAATCAAATGGGCAAGCTTTTTATGCAGGAAATTTTCTGCGCGGCGAAGAATTTTATTTTGAGGAGTTGAGCATTATGATTCAGGCGATTTTTTTTGACAGAGACGGCGTTCTGAATGAGGAAGTCGGCTATCTTTGGGAGATTGAAAAATTCAGGTGGATTGACGGCGCACGCGAGGCGATTAAATTTTGCAACGAGCGCGGCATTTTAACGATAGTCGTCACGAATCAGAGCGGAATTGCTCGCGGCATGTACACTTCAAGAGAAGTCGACGCCCTGCATGATTTTATGCAGAAAAGTTTGGCGGAGATCGGCGCACACATCGACGGCTTTTATTATTGCCCGCATTATCCAGAAGGCTCCGTTAAAGAATTCAGCGTCGCGTGTGATTGCCGCAAGCCCAAGCCCGGAATGATTCTTAAGGCTTGCAAAGAATTTAAAATTCAGCCCGCGCAGGCGATTCTGTTCGGCGACAGTGAGCGCGACATCGAGGCGGCAAAAGCGGCGGGACTTCGGGCGGGAATATTTTTTTCGGGCGGCAATCTGCTTGAAAAAATTCTTCAGCATGTGGAGGGTGCGTCATGAAAAAATTTTTCTTGAGTATCGCGGCGATTTTTATTTTGTTGGGCGCGAGCAATGTTTATGCGGCGGAAAGTTTCGCTGTCGAAGTTTTAAATTTGGTCAACGCGGAGCGTGCAAGAGTTGGAGTTGCGCCGCTGAGTTTGGCTGACGATTTGCAGGAGGCAACGGCGATTCGGGCACGCGAAATTGTCAGCGAATTTTCTCACACGCGCCCCGACGGTTCCGATTGTTTCACGGTGATGAAAAATCGCGGCAGGACTTGTGGCGAGAACATTGCGGCGGGTCATTCTTCTGCGGCTGAAACCGTCGAACAGTGGATGAACTCTCAAGGGCACCGCGAAAATATTTTAAATCCGAAATTCCGCGAGCTGGGCGTTGGCTACGCTTACGAAGAATATTCAACGTATCATCATTATTGGGTTCAACTTTTCAGAGGATAGACATTTCTGCGGAATTGATTTAAACTGCACGGGAGCGATTTTATTTTAGGAGGGAAAAATTATGGCTGCACACGTCATCGAAGAGGCGCGGCGTTGTCTGCAATGCAAGAAGCCGCTTTGCCGAATCAAAGGTTGTCCGATTGAAACGAATATCCCCGAAATGATTCGCCTGTTCCTCGCGGGTCAAACCGTGGAGGCGGGGCGCATGCTTTTTGAAAACAATCCGCTAAGCGTCGTCTGCTCTCTTGTCTGCGACCACGAAAATCAATGCGAGGGCAACTGCATTCAGGGCAAGCGCAAGGACGCCGCCGCCGTTCAAATTCCCAGCATTGAACATTACATCTCCGATTTTTATTTCGACAAGATAAGTATCGACCGTGCGCCCGATACCGGTCAGCGCGTCGCGATTATCGGCTCCGGTCCAGCCGGAATTACAATCGCCATTAAACTCGCCGCGCTCGGCTATCGAATCACGATTTTTGAACGCATGGACAAAGTCGGCGGCATGATGCGCTATGGAATCCCCGCGTTCCGTCTCTCGAAAAAAATTTTGGATAAATATCAAGTCAAGCTCCGCGAAATGGGAATTCATTTCCGCCCGAACACTGCCATTGGTGGCGCGTTGCACCTCGACGACCTTTTTAACGACGGCTACGACGCAATTTTTATCGGCACGGGCGTTTGGCGACCGCGCAGACCGCACGTCAAAGGCGAATCGCTCGGCAACGTTCATTACGCGATTGACTATCTGCAAAACCCCGACGCTTACGATTTGGGCGACAACGTGGCGATTATCGGCGCGGGCAATTCTGCTATCGACGTGGCGCGTACCGTTGTCCGTCAAGGTTCTCGCAACGTCACGCTTTACGCTCGCCGCCAAAGGATAGCCGCCAGCCAGCGCGAACTCGATTATGCGGCGGTTGACGGCATTGAAATTCAACAGGGCATGGCGATTAAAGAATTCACGGAGGAAGGTCCGATTTTAACGCCGAGAATTTACGACGCAGAGGGCAATTTGATTCGCGAGGAGGAGCCCGTCCTCATGCCCGCCGACAGCACGATTATTGCGATAAGCCAAGGCCCCAAAGATAAAATTGTCAACACGACGCACGATTTGACCGTAGATAAGAACGGCTTGATTGTCGTCGACGAGGAAGGGCGCACGACCCGCGAAGGCGTCTTCTCCAGCGGTGACGTCGTCATCGGCGCGAAAAACGTTGTGCTCGCCGTGAAATATTCTAAAATCGTCGCAAAAGCTATGGACGAATACTTGACTGCAAAACGCAACGCCAAATAAATTTTTACCGTGACAAAAAAATTTTCCCGTCAATCGTGACGGGAATTTTTTTTGCGGAAGAATATCATCAGGCGAAAAATTTCATAAGGTAATCGTAATTGGTGCCCGCTGTCTTTTCGGGAGCCAACTGCGCGGGCGGATATTTCCACGACAGCTTATGGAAATTCGACATGCGCTTAATCTGCTCGAAGCGGTCGGGATTGTACGGATTGAAAAATTCCATCTGCAACATATGCGGCGGAATATTTGAGAAAACGGGAACCTTCGCCCAGAGGTCGGGATATTTATCGGCGGCAAGGTGGAACATGCAATGGATCAAGAAATAAAATCCGCCGTTGCCGAGCGCGTCGTGGTCTTGCCAATACTTATACAGCAAATCCCGCGTCGTCTTGAGAATCGAATTGCCCTTTTCCGAGACGATGAACCAACTTGAACCGAGGTGCGCGGGTGCATTGCGCCACGTCGATTGAAAGATAAACAACGGCTCCTGCAGATAATCTTTTTCGCGTCCCGTGGCAAGGACACATGAATCAGCCCAAACGCCGCCGTAATTTATCAAAAGCTCCAGCCGCAACAGGTCAGAAAAATGCGTCGGAGAAATTTTCCCCGCGCTGAACTTTTTAATTATATGTTCGGGGAAGCTGACGTAATCGCCCATGTTTTTCAACGTGACGACGTTAATTTGGTAATCGGAATAATTTCGGCGCAAAGACTTCAAGCACATTTTGCAAAGCGGCGGCGCGTTCTCCAAACCCTGTAGCCAGCACCACCAAAAAATTTTCGGCGTCCCAATTTCTTCGCGCTCATAAACGGGCAGTTCGCTGAGAAATTTTGAATATCTATCTTGAACGTAATTGAATGCGTTCAAATCATTAGGAATATTTAATACTTCTGGGGGGGGGGTATACGAATTTGTTATAGCGGTTTTAATTCTCTCGACAATCCGCTCGGAGGCGTGCCCGTCGTCGAAGGGTTTAACCATATCGATAAAGCGTTTAATCTTCGGCTCCAAGGCGGCGGTGTCAAAAGTTTCAATGTCGTTGAAAAGTTCAGCCTCGCTCTTATTGACGTGATACGGCATGTCGAAAAAAGTTTGTCGTAAACCGCGCTCGTTCGTGTAGCTGTCGTAATCTTTGGCGTAAATGAAAACCGTTTTGCCCGTTAGTATGCCGTCGAAAATAACGCCGGAGTAATCGGAAATTAAAACGTCCGAAACGAGAATTAGCTCCTGAATGTCGGGGTAGCTTGTCGCGTTAATAACGTCGTCGCCGAAAGAATATTTAGCAAAAAATTTCGCAATGTTAGGGTGGTGGCGCATTAAAAGTGTCCACTCGCCGCCGAAACGTTTTTTCAGCGCGGCAAGGAGTTTCTTTGCGTCAAGTCGGCAAACTTCCGCCGTAACGGCGACATCGTTGCGGAAAGTTGGCGCGTACATGACGATTTTATTTTCGGGCGGCACGTTCAACGATTGTCTGACCCGCGCGATAAGTTTTTTGTCGCGGCGGAAGAAAATATCGTTGCGCGGCAGACCGCTCTTTAAAATTTCTCCGTCGTACCAAAATGAACGGCGCATTATCTCATAACCGTTTTGAGTGCTCACAAGCATCAAATCGGTTATCGCGGAGTTGATTTTAGATTCCCTGACGTAGCCAGAATTTAATTTGTCTTCAACCTCTTTCTCTACAAGTTTAATTCCGTCGGGTCCGCCGTGCCACGTCATGATAAAAAATTGTCCGCGCTTTTTGCCGGGGAAGGGCAAAAGATTTTTCACGTTGGAGACGATAACCTTAGCCGTCGCCAGCTCATAAACCGAATCGAGGCTACCGTAGCTGACTTTTCGGATTTTTTCGGGCATGGGTTCGCTTAAATCGTTCACGAGCCAGACCAAATCATACGGCAAATTTTGGCGGAGAATTTCTTCGGCAATGTATTTCGGATTGCAACCGTAGCCGCGCCCAACGAAGTTCACAAAGACGATTTTTTTCGCGGAAAGTTCCATGCGATTAAAAATGCTCATCATCTGCGCGGAAAGGGCGTTGTTCCTCTGCGATAAAATTTCCGATTGGCGGCGGAAGATATGATAGCCGTCGAAAAAATTTTTAACGAAAGGAGTACCGTCGCCAAAAAATTTTTTCAGCGCATCTTCGGCGGCGGCGTTTATCTCCGGAGGCACAGTCAATGCGCTGTAATAAAGTGCCGTGTGACTACTTGTGAACCGCCGGAAAAACTCGTCCATTATAGTTTTGCGCCATTGCTCGTAACCTTTGAATTTTGGAACGTTGTCGAGAAAATTTTTAATGTAAGCTGCGCCGCGCACTATGGATTGAATACTCTTTGAAAATTGCTCGGCATTTTTGGTACTCATAATGGAGCCGCTACGTTGGCGGTAAACATAAAGTGCCTCGTGCATGATGTAGTAGCGTTCGGCTAAACAGAACAGTGCGAAGTTAAAAGGTTCGTCCTCGGAAATTATTGGCAAGAACTCTATATGTTTTTCCAGCAAAAAATCGCGCCGACAAAAACACAGCCATGCCATCGTTCCTATAGCGCCCGTCGCCCAAGGCTCCGCCAGCCTGTAAATTATATTCGGATTTAAGAAGCCTTCTTGAGAATAATTGTCCCACATAAGGCGCAAATTTTCCTCGCGAATAGGTTCAGGCTCGTCTTGATAAAGTTCAAACCAACCCGCCGCGTGAACGACTTGCGCATTATTTTTTTCGGCGGCGTTGAAAAATTTCTCCAAAGTTTCGGGCAGGATAAAGTCGTCGCTATCCACGAAACAAATATATTTGCCTTGCGCGTGTTTCATGCCGGTGTTGCGGGCGGCACCCAGACCGAGATTTTTTTCGTGGCGCACGAACTTAATTTTGTCGTTGTCACTGTAAAGTTTTTGGCAAAGCGCAAAGGAATTATCCGGCGTGGCGTCATCCACTAAAATAATTTCAAAATCTTGGAAGGTCTGCGCCAAAAGACTGTGGACGCAAAGTATCACGTACTGCTCCACTTTATAAACTGGCACAATTACTGAAATGCTTGGATTGGTCATAAAAGTTTCCTCCGAAAAATTTTGTCTTAAGTTAAGCAAATTATATTATGGTAAAAAAAATCTGGCAAGAATATTCGCGCAGGAATTATCGCGCTCGCCGCCGAATTTAACTAAAATTTTTTCGTGGGAGGGCTGACTGTGACTAAGGCGGAAATTCAAGCGGCGTTGACGGAAAATTTTTCTGTCGGGACGAGCCGCGCTTTAATTGATGATGTTTACGGCGAACTGATTATCGTTTCGACGGGCGTCGCGGGCAATTTGATTCTTTACAAAAATTTTTATCCCGCCGCCTACATTCGCCCCGAAACTTTGACCGCCGTCCTCAATGCGGAGGAGCCTTTCCCGCCGAACGAAGATTTTCATAAACTGCAACAATTTATAAAAGAAATTTGCGAGACGATTATCGAATGCTACAGTGTCGACGAACTCATTGAATTTGTAGATATGAATAAAGACTTCGGCAAATAGTTAAGGGGAATGAAAGATGAATCGCTTTACGGGAAAAATTTCTGCTGACTACAAAAAAGCAAATAAGTCGGAGATACAAGCCGCTTTGACGGCAAATTCGCCAGCCGGAACTTGTGAGGCTCTTTGTAATGAATATTACGGCGAAATTATCGTATGCGCCAGTGTCGCCGAGCTGATTGACTTTGTGGACAAGAATCAAAACTTCAGTTGAATGACATAAATTGCGTTCATGATTTGTAGTGGTGGAAAAAGCGATTAGCAGATAAGCTTGCCACGTCGAAAAGCTGAAAAATCCTGCAGGAAAAATTTTTGCCTGCGGGAATTTTTTTGCTCAAAAAGGAGGCGGAAGCTTATGAAGAGTGTCGACCCCGGTATTTTGGATCATTCCGAATGCTTTTCTTTTCAGCCTTCGGAACTCGCCGCCAAGACGATGAAATATTTGACGTGGTGCGGGCATTATTTTTGCACGAACAGCTACTTCATGGAGCGCGAAACTTATCCTTACGTGTTGGTGATTTTCGTGCGCGACGGCAACATGGACGTTCGATACAACGGGAAAAATTATCTCATCGGCAAAGGCGACGTGCTCTTGATTGATTGCGTTAATCCGCATTATTACCGCGCCCACGACGGCTTGGAGTTTTTGTACGTGCACTTCGACGGCATTTGTTCGCACGAAGTCACCGAGATGATTATCCAAAACAACAACAGCCCCGTCTTCCGCCGTTCGCACAATCTTAAAGTCGGTCAGGAAATTTTCGAGCGCGTGCAATTTTTCAGCAAGGGCGGCACGACGAATATTTTTCAAGATGCCTTCCACATTGAGCGGCTTTTATATCTGCTCTCGTGCGAAGCGGAGGAGAAAATTGTCGAGACTTCGCCCATGGAAAAAATCATAGCGTACATTCACGAGAACTTTACGCGGTCGATAACGGTTGCGGAGCTTGCAGAGCTTGCCGTCGTCAGTCCCAGCCACCTTGCGCACACTTTTAAAAAACAAACCGGCTACGCGCCGGTCGAATACGTTTTGAAAATGCGCATGGAGCGGGCGATGATGCTTTTGACGCACTCAAGCAAGACCGTCGCTGAAATTTCCGAGGAGGTTGGCTATGATTCGGTGAACGCCTTCATTAAAGTTTTCAAGCGCAAGACGAATTATTCGCCGAGTGCCTATCGAAAGCTCCAGAAGAGTAGCTGAAAAATTAATCGGCTTCGCAAGACGCGGGGTCAATTTTTTTTGCAGGATAGGATAACTTTTGAACAGCTTGGATAATTGTTGAAAAGGCTCCTTTCGATTATCATTCAGCCATCAAAGTTGTTCACGGTCTTAATTGAAAGGAGTAATTCAAAATGTTGATTGGCGAAAAGAAAATTGCTCGTCCGCTCCGCTGGGGCATGATTGGTGGCGGCAGAACTGCTAACGTTGGTCCGAAGCATCGTCGCGGCGCATTGTATGACAACACGGCGTTCAAACTGGTCTGCGGCGCATTTGACGTTGACCCCGCCCGCAATGTTGAGTTCGGCACGAATTTGGGCGTTGACAAAGACCGCCTCTATCCCGACTACAAGACCATGATTGCCGAGGAAGCCAAGCGCGAAGACGGCGTCGAAGTCGTCGACATTGCCACGCCGAATTTCTTGCACTATGAAATGGTCAAAGCGGCTCTGGAAGCGGGCTTGCATGTCATCTGCGAAAAGCCGCTGTTCTTTGAAGTGGCGCAGGGCGAAGAAATTCAGAAGCTCGCCAAAGAAAAGAATCGTTTCGTCGGCGTGTGCTACGGTTTCTCCGGTCACCCGCTCCTCATGCAAATGCGCAAGATGGTCGAGAACGGCGATCTCGGCGAAATCAACATGGTCGAACTTAGCTACACGCACGGCTTCGGTTGCGACGCTCTTGCCGACGTTAAAGCTGAAGGTCAGAAATGGCGCGTCGACCCGAAGAAATCCGGTCCGTCGTTTGTGCTCGGCGACCTCTCCACGCATACTTTCTACATGTCCGAACTCGTTTGCCCGCAATTGAAACTTAAACAACTCCTTTGCGACCGTCAATCGTTCGTGAAATCTCGTGCACCGCTCGAAGACAACGCCTATGTTCTTATGCGCTACGAAAACGGCGCGGTCGGTCGTATGTGGGCTTCGGCAGTCAACGCTGGTTGCATGGACGGACACCGCGTGAGAATCGTCGGTTCCAAAGCTTCAATCGAGTGGAGCGACAATCAGCCGAACGAACTTTTGTATCAAGTGCAAGGCGAGCCGATTAGAAAGATGATTCGCGCAATGCCTTACCTCTACGACGAAGCTAACGCCTTTGAACGTCTCGGCGCACTTCACGCTGAGGGCTTGATTGAATCTTGGGCGAACATTTACATTCAATTCGCAGTGGCAATCGACGCCATCAATCGCGGCGACAAAGAAACCCTCGATAAACTCGTTCTGCCCGATTTGGCGCACGGCGTCGACGGCATCCGCTGGGTCACCAAATGCGTTGAGTCTGCTGACAAAGGCGGCGTCTGGGTCGATTTTAGATAAGATAAACTTGTTGGATTAGGAGAAGGAGCAGGGAAGAATTTTTCAACCTTGCTCCTTGTCTTGAATTAGAGGGGAGGTTAAACTCATGGCGGAATCAAGTGAATATCGCTCGACACTTACGCGAATCATGATTATCGCAACACTCGGCGGACTTTTATTCGGTTATGATACCGGCGTCGTCAACGGTGCATTGCCGTTCATGGCGGCTCCCGACCAGCTCAATCTTGACCCGTTGCAAGAAGGCATGGTCGTTTCGGCATTATTGGTTGGCGCGGCAGTCGGTTCATTCTGCGGCGGCAAACTCGCGGACTATCAAGGGCGCAAAACGAACATTCTTTGGCTATCAGTCATCTTTTTCGTATCAACACTTGGCTGTTCGCTCGCGCCGAGTTTCCACGTTATGTTGGTCTCGCGTTTCGTCCTTGGACTTGCGGTCGGTGGCGCGTCGGTTACGGTTCCGGCTTATCTTGCAGAAATTTCACCAGCTGAAAGACGCGGACGCATGGTCACTCAAAACGAGCTGATGATCGTCACGGGACAATTCCTCGCATTCCTCATCAATGCAATTATAGCCGTCGCCATGGAAGGCGAGAACCACGTTTGGAGATATATGCTTTCAGTCGCGGCATTGCCGGCTGTGCTCTTATTCTTCGGTATTCAATCTTGCCCCGAAAGCCCGCGCTGGCTCGTCTCCAAAGGTCGTTCCGATGAATCGCTCGAAATTTTGAAAAAGATTCGTTCCACCGTCGAAAAAGCTAAGCAGGAAGTTCGCGAGATTGAGGAAACTTTAGAGAAGGCCGCAAAAGAAAACGCGGCGGCTTTAAGCGAAATCAATCTGCCGTGGGTTCGCAGAATAATTTATATCGGCATCGGAATTGCTTGCTTTACTCAGCTCACGGGCGTCAACTCTATAATGTACTACGGCTCGCAAGTTCTCAACGAGGCGGGTTTCTCTCGCCAAGCTTCAATCATTGCAAACACGCTTAACGGTTTGGCGTCGTTTAT
>JAFPVP010000163.1 GCA_017412925.1 Selenomonadaceae bacterium | reverse complement strand
CAAGTTGCCAATCGTGACCGCCGCGAAGCCGATATATGCGCCGACCATGTAAACGTCGCCGTGCGCGAAATTTATCAACTTTATTATGCCGTAAATCATCGTGTAGCCCAGGGCAATCAGCGCGTAGATACTGCCCAGACTTACACCGTTTATCAACTGCTGAACGAGTTGATGGATAAAGTCCATAAAAAAACCTCCTCGAAAATTTTCAAGAAGGATTTTAACGTTTTACAGCGATATTGTCACGCTTTATTTTTCAGCCCAAGACGATTAAGGTAATTGCAAGTGACTTTACAAACTTTTTGCGGCTTGTGGTTCAACATGCAGGGCGGTTCCTTTGCGCCGCGCAGGCAAATTTGAAAATTCGGCACGATGAAAACGCAAGGACGGCACACTTCCGAAACGAGATTTATATTGCGTTCGTAGCCAAAATACTCGACGGCAGTCGGTCCGAAGAGCACCAGACATTTTGTCCCCAAAAAAGTTGCCAGATGAATCAAGCCGCCCTCGCAACCGACATGCAACAGGCTGTTCGCCAAAATATATTTTGTCAACTCCAAATCACAGCCTAGGGCTTCCCTGTCAACGTTTTCAATCAAAGCATCATTGGGACCGCCAACTTGAATGATTTCAACGGACGGGAAACGCTTCTTCATGAGCGAAACATATTCGACGAGATACTTCATCGGCCACGTTTTGACTTTGGGACGAGCTTCACCTTTCTCAATGTTTGAATAAATCGTAATGTATTTTCCGAGCTTGAAACTATCAAAGACGGGTTTGAATTCCGGCGCGAGCGGAAGATTTATCTTTTTATCGCGAATCGACAAAGCTCCGTAGCAGGATAAGAAATGGAAAAAATTTTTATGTAAGATTTGAGCAAAAACCATATTGCGTAGAGCCAAAGCTTCTCTCCACGGTTGCAAGCCGTAAACATTTTCTCGATTGTAAGCCTCGATTTTATCCAGACAAAGAGACAATTCGGGAGCCAAAGGGCGCAGTCTCTCGGCATTTGCATGTTCAAAAAAGATCGCGTGATTGCCGGCGACGCACAACGCCAAATCGTATTTTTTAAGATTTTCGTCGTATTCTTGGCGGTTGAGAAGCCGATTTAAATTTTTAATGTCGCTGTAAAAAGCTTCGGCATATTTTTTGTGCGCTTCGGTTATACAAAAAAAATCCATGACGCAATCGGGAACCAGTTCAATTATCGCCTCGAAAACTTTCCTAGCGATAACGGCGTCGCCCAAGCCGAAAGTCGAAGAAAAGAGTATCGATATCTTGCCAAATTCAAAAGCAAATTTCTCCGCCATAAAAAAACCTCCTCGAAAAATTTTCAAGGAGATTTTAAAACTTTGTCGCGAAATTGTCACGCTTTACTTTTTAAGGTTGCAAGTGACTTTGAAACCTTTTGCGGCGTTGAAATTTTTTTGTTGAAGTGATAACATTGCCGCACGAACAAAGGAGGAGTTTTTTACATGCTTTATCGCAAGGTTGAAACTAATTTGAACTTCGCGAGCCGCGAGAAGGAAGTCGAAACTTTTTGGGCGGAGAATGACATCGCGCAGAAGGCAATCGACAAGCGCGACGGTTGCGAAGGTTATACGTTTTATGACGGACCGCCAACGGCAAACGGTCAGCCGCATATCGGGCACGTCTTAACGCGCGTCATCAAGGATTTATTCCCGCGCTATCACTCCATGAAGGGGCAAAAAGTCATGCGCAAGGCGGGCTGGGACACGCACGGGTTGCCCGTCGAGCTGGAGGTCGAAAAACTTATCGGCATCAACGGCAAGGAGCAAATCGAAGCTTACGGCATGGAGCCTTTCATAAAAAAATGCCGCGAGTCGGTTTGGAAGTATAAAACCATGTGGGAAGAATTTTCGGGCGTCGTCGGATTCTGGGCGGACATGGAGCACCCCTACATCACTTACGAAAACGATTACATTGAATCGGAGTGGTGGGCTCTCAAAAAAATTTGGGACAGAGGTTTGCTTTACAAGGGTCATAAAGTTGTGCCGTATTGCCCGCGCTGTGGAACGCCGCTTTCCAGTCACGAAGTCGCGCTAGGTTATAAAGACGTCAAGGAGCGTTCAGCGGTCGTCAAGTTCAAAGTCGCGGACGAAGATGCATATTTTCTTGCGTGGACGACGACGCCTTGGACTTTGCCGTCAAACCTTTGCTTGTGCGTCAATCCCAAAGTTGATTACGTTAAAATTCAAGTCGGCGACACCGTTTACATTTTGGCGGAAGCTTTGGTCGAGAAAAATTTTGAGGGCGTCGAAGGTGAGCGGAAGATTTTGGCTCGTTATAAAGGCGCGGAGCTTGAATATAAAAAATATGAGCCACTGTATCCGTTCGCTGATGAGATTGTTAAACGTTCGGGCAAGGCGGCGCACTACGTCACCTGCGACGATTACGTCACGACGGAAGACGGCACGGGCATTGTCCACTGCGCGCCCGCTTTCGGCGAAGACGACAACCGCGTCTGCAAAAAATATGATATTCCGTTCGTGCAGTTCGTCGACACCAAGGGCAACATGACGGCTGAAACTTATTGGGCGGGAACTTTCGTTAAAGACGCCGACCCGCTGATTTTAAAAGACTTGAAAACTTCCGGAAAACTTTTTAAGGCTCCGCCGTTCGAGCACAGTTATCCGCATTGCTGGCGGTGCGATACGCCGCTGATTTACTACGCCCGCGAATCGTGGTTTATAAAGATGACGGCTGTTAAGGATGATTTGCTTGCCAACAACGCGAAAGTTAATTGGATTCCTCCGACAATCGGCAAGGGGCGTTTCGGCGATTGGCTGGAGCACGTTCAAGATTGGGGCATTTCGCGCAACCGCTATTGGGGCACGCCGCTAAATATTTGGGAATGCGAATGCGGTCACCAACATTCAATCGGCTCAATCGAAGAATTAAAATCGCTGTCGACGAATTGCCCCGACGATATCGAGCTGCACCGTCCGTATATCGACAAGGTAACTTTCCCGTGCCCGAAGTGTGGAAAGGAAATGCACCGCGTCCCCGAAGTTATCGACTGCTGGTTTGATTCTGGCGCAATGCCGTTCGCGCAGTGGCATTATCCATTCGAGAACAAAGAAATTTTTGAGGCAAATTTCCCCGCCGACTTCATAAGCGAAGCCGTCGACCAAACGCGCGGCTGGTTCTATTCGCTCATGGCGATTTCCACGCTGATTTTCAACGACACGTCATTTAAAAATTGTATCGTGCTCGGTTTAGTTTTGGATAAAGACGGGCAGAAAATGTCCAAGTCCAAAGGCAACGCCGTCGCGCCCATGGAAACTTTAGCTAAGCACGGAGCCGACGCTATCCGCTGGTACTTCTACGAAAACTCCGCGCCCTGGCTCCCGAATCGTTTCCACGACGGAGCAGTCACCGAAGGGCAACGCAAATTCCTCGGCACGCTGTGGAATACCTACGCCTTCTTCGTGCTGTATGCAAATATCGACGACTTCGACGCCACGAAATATCCGCTTGACTACGAAAAACTTTCCGTCATGGATAAATGGCTCCTCTCTCGGCTGAACACGATGGTTAAGACTGTCGACGACGCGCTGACGAATTACAAAGTTCCTGAATCTGCGCGGGCGTTGCAAGATTTTGTTGACGAGTTGAGTAATTGGTACGTGCGCAGAAGTCGTGCGCGTTTCTGGGCTAAGGGCATGGAGCAGGACAAAATCAACGCTTACATGACGCTGTACACCGCGCTCGTTACTCTCGCGAAAGCCGCCGCGCCTATGGTGCCGTTCATCACGGAAAATATTTATCGCAACCTCGTCTGCTCAATCGACAAAACTGCGCCAGAAAGTGTTCACCTTTGCGATTATCCTGTTGCCGACGAAAAATTTATCGACGCCGAATTGGAACGCAACATGGACGCCGTTTTAAAAATCGTCGTGCTTGGTCGTGCCGCCCGCAATGCCGCGAATATCAAGAACCGTCAGCCCGTCGC
The DNA here is from genome assembly GCA_017412925.1 of Selenomonadaceae bacterium. GTDB lineage: Bacteria > Bacillota > Negativicutes > Selenomonadales > Selenomonadaceae > Quinella. Next base: position 851 of record JAFPVP010000163.1, on the reverse strand, counting down.
CGATATGTTTGTCAAAGCCGAAGCGTTGCCCGAATTTTTCGTGGAGATTATCGAGGACGAATTGAACGTTAAGCGCGTCGAATTCCGTAGCGACATGGGCGAATTCATCAAATACAACATCAAGCCGAATTTCCGCGTACTGGGTAAAAAAGTCGGCAAGCGCATGGGCGAAGTCCAAAAATCTTTGGCGAAACTCGACGGAGCCGCCGCAAAACTCGAACTTGACAAGACCAGCGAACTTAAACTCGGCGACATCACATTGACGGCGGAGGACATTGAAATTACAATCACGCAAAGCGAAGGCTTCAACTGCCAGAGCGAAGGCGACGTTTCGATTGCCCTGTCGACGACTTTGACGCCCGCGCTGATTGAAGAGGGCTTCGTCCGCGAAATTATCAGCAAGGTGCAAGTCATGCGCCGCGAAAGTGATTTTGAGGTCACGGATAGGATAAAAATTTTCGCGTCGGGCAACGACAAGCTCGCCGAAATTATCAGCCGCAACGCTACAGAAATTCAAGCCGTCACTCTCGCAAATGAAATTATCTTCGCATCCAACGACGCCGCTAAAGAGTGGGACATCAACGGCGAAAAAATTTCTCTCGCAGTCGAAAGGATTTGACATGCTGAAAGTTTTGGCTTGGGTCGTCTCAAACGATGGCAGATTTTTTCAAGGCGCGATAAATATTTTGGAGCGTCAACACAACGGAGTGGAAGTCGTCGGAGTGACTGCGGGCGCACCGATTCGGCTCACCAAGAACGGCAAAATCGTTCCCTTCGTGTCACTCTCCGAGGTTGACGGGGGGGGGGGATTATGATTTAATCCTCGTCGTCGGTGCGCTACAAATCGGCAT
>JAFPVP010000017.1 GCA_017412925.1 Selenomonadaceae bacterium | reverse complement strand
TTTATGACTAATTGGTTAGATAACGTAGTCGCACTTAACGTCAAGCCAACAACATTACAAACTTATCGTCCGAACGCTCAAAAACAAATTTTCCCACGAATCGGCGACATCAAAGTACAAGACTTGACGCCCGCGATACTTGATAAATGGTTGCGCGATTTACAAGCGGCAGGACTTTCATTCCGATACATTGACGGCTGTCACGCCTTACTGCGGCAAGCTCTCGACTATGCGGTTTATCCCGCACAGCTGATTAATTCTAATCCCGCAAGCTATATAAAATCGCCAAAGAACGCGCCGCGAAAAATAATCAAACGACACATCATTTCGCCCGAACAATTTAACACGTTGCTTGAAAAATATCCTTTCGGGACGCCGTTTTATATCCCGCTGTTGCTGTTGTATCACACGGGGATGAGGCTCGGCGACAGTTACGTCTACATTTATTGTGAGCCGAACGGTCATATACAGCGGCAGTCAAAAGCTCTGCCAGCCAATGGTGAAAAAGTCTCTTTACTCTGTGTTTACAGTAACGGACAATTAGTTTTGCGCGGGAAAATCACAGAAATAAATCCTAATTTGACGTTCAAAACATATGTACACGATACTGTGCAGGAACAAATTGTCAAGTTACAAGAGGAGACAGCGGCAAATTTTGACAAAATTTTACAGACAAAATCTTAATGAGGATAAGTCATAGACAAAATTAATTTATAGGAGTGGAAAATTTATGGCAAGCATACATATTGCGGCGCAGGTCGGCGAAGTTGCCGAGCGCGTTTTGTTGCCTGGCGACCCTGTGCGCGCCAAAATCATCGCGGAAAATTTTTTGGAGGACGTTCATCAATACACGGCGATTAGAAATATTTTCGGCTTCACGGGCAAATACAAAGGCGAGCGCGTCTCGATTCAGGCGACGGGCATGGGCATTCCGTCAATCTCGATTTATCTGCACGAGCTGATTGAAGTTTTCGGCGCAAAAAAATTAATCCGCGTCGGCACCTGCGGCGGCATGAACGAGAATATTCGCCTGCGCGACGTGCTGATTGCGCAAGGTTCGTCGACGGATTCTTCTATCGTCAAGCAAGTTTTCGGCGGCGCGGTTAATTTTTCTCTGCTCGCGGACTTTGAACTTTTGAGCCGTGCCGTTTCCGTTGCGAAAAATTTAAATCTGCCCGTCAAGGTCGGCAACGTCATCTGCACCGATTTATTTTACAACGACTACGACGACCCGAACGGGACTTTTGGCGACGGAAAAAATACTTTCAACGACAAGCTCCGCCGCTACGGGATTTTAGCTGTGGAAATGGAAAGTGCCGCGCTTTACTTGCACGCCGCCGCCGCCAACGTTCAAGCTCTGGCGATTTTCACGGTCAGCGACGACCTTTGGCGCCTCGAACGCTGCACGCCCGAAGAGCGGCAATCGTCCTTCAACGACATGATTAAAATCGCGCTCGAAACAATTATTCAATAAAGGAGCGGTCGAATGCAGATTATCGGAGTCAGAATAAAAAAGGCGGGCAGAATTTTATTTTACGAGCCGAACGGCGAAGAACTTTCAATAGGCGATTCGGTTCTCGTGGAAACTTCGCGCGGGCTGGAGTGCGGCAAAATCGTCGTTGCGCCGCGTGAACTGCTCGCTGATGAAACAATCGAAACGGAGCCTGGCATACCGCTCAGAAAAATTTACAGGAAAGCGACCGCCGAGGATTTGATTCAGCACGAACGCAATCGCGCAGAGGAAAAATACGCCTTCGACATTTGCTTGGACAAGATAAAAGAACACGACCTGCCCATGAAGTTAATCAACGTCGAGTTTACCTTTGACGTGAACAAAATAATTTTCTTCTTCACGGCGGACGGGCGCGTTGACTTCCGCGATTTGGTCAGAGATTTGGCGGCGATATTCCGCACGCGCATTGAGCTTAGGCAAGTGGGCGTGCGCGACGAGGCGCGGATTTTAGGCGGCATGGGCGGCTGTGGGCGTCCTTTATGTTGCGCGTCTTTTCTGGGCGATTTTATTCCCGTGTCAATTCGCATGGCTAAAGACCAAAATTTATCGCTCAACCCGACAAAAATTAGCGGCGTGTGCGGGCGGCTGATGTGCTGTCTAAAGTACGAAAACGATTTGTATTGCGAAAACTGCCCGAAGCAAACGGTTACGCTCAAGCCGCGCAATGGTAGCCGAGTGATTGTCGCTGACGGCGAGGGCAAAGTTGTTGCGGTGAGTTTTTCGCGCAGAAACGCCACGATTCTCCTTGACACGAACAAAACGGTCGTCGCGGGCTGGGAAGATATTTTGCCGGTCAATGCCGAGGACTTTGAATCTGTCGAGGAAGCCGCGCAGGTTGAAGAAATTAAGCCGGTGGAGCCGCCGCCCAAACCTGAACGCCCGCCACGTGCCGAACGTCCTTTGCGCGCCGAACGCCCGCCACGACATGAACGCCCGCGCAGGACTGAAAATTTCAATCGCCGCTACAATCGGCAGGAAAATTCCGAGCGCAAATCCGAACGCCCGCCGCGTGTCGAACGCCCGCGCTCTGATAAAACCCGCCGTCAATCCCGACGAGACTCCAAAAAATGAAAATTCCCCTGCGCGAGGGCGAACGGCTTGATGACTTGATGCGGTCGGGGCGCGCCATTATCCAGAACCAAAACGAATTTTGTTTTTCGATGGATTCGGTGCTGATTGCGCACTTCCCAAAGTTCAAAAAAAATTCCCGCGTCATAGACCTTGGCACGGGCACGGGAGTAATTCCGCTGTTAATCGCCGACAACGTTAAAGAAATCTGCGCGGTAGAGCTGAATTCGCGCATGGCAGATTTGGCGCGGCGCAACGTCG
>JAFPVP010000162.1 GCA_017412925.1 Selenomonadaceae bacterium | reverse complement strand
GCCGACCTGTGGAAATATCAAGTTTATGACCTTGCCCGCTACATGAACGAAAAAATTTACGGCTTTGAAGCGATTCCGCAGGGAATTATCGACATCGTGCCGAGCGCAGAACTTTCGACCGCGCAAAACGTCGACGAGGGCAAAGGCGACCCGCTCAAGTATCCTTATCACGATTATTTATTTCGCGCCTTCGTTGAGAGAAATCAGACGCCCGAAGAAATTTTAAAATGGTACGCGGACGGCGAGCTTGAAAAAAATATCGGCTGCGAAATCGGATTGGTTGAAAAATATTTTCCGACCGCGCAGGAATTTATCGACGACTTGGAGCGTTGGTGGAAACAATTTAAAGGCATGGGCGTTGCCAAAAGAATTCAATCGCCGCCGATTCTTGCCGTCACCGATTCACCTTATGGTTCCGTTCAAGAATCTCAAAACGGAGTTCACTTCACCGGAAAATATCTTGAACTCAAGGATAAATTGCTCGGCTGAAAAATTTTTCGCAAAAAAAATCCCTCCGCGCTTCGCAGAGGGAAATTTTTTTTATTCAAGCAAAATCGTCTCGCCGAGGCTGTGTAAAAGTTCATTTGTCTGCATGACGGATAATTTTTGTTCAATCGCCGAAATTATCACGGCGTCCCAGGCGTTGCGCGGATACAGTGCGCCATGCCGCGCGTATCGTAGCAAATACTGCGTTTCCTCCAAATTCAAGCCCAGCGCGATTGCCAACGCCAAAATTTTCTGCCGCGACGGATTTTTTCTTTTGCCGGACAAAATATGATAGGCGTATTCTCTATTCAAGCCCGAACGGTCAATGACTTCCGAGCGTTCCAAGTTTTTTTCTGCAAGCAATTTCTTAAAGTATTCATCAAGCGGCGCGGTGAATTCTTCGCGGTTACGATTTCGCCAGCCGTCAAGATTTTTTTCCTCTTTTAATTCCGCAAAGAGGTCACCGGTATTTTTTGCAAATTTGAACAAAACATTTCACCTCGACCAGAAATTTTAATTGATGTGTATGATATAATGCCGACAAAAATTTTACAAGGGCGGCAAAATGAATTCAGTTGAACGATATTTGGGCGACACCTACACGCTAGTCGACACGCTGAAGAATTCCGAGCAGGGATTTGTGGCGGTGGTTTATGACAAACAGGCGAAGCGACCTTGCGTGATGAAACAGCGCGAGTTGAATTTATTGCCGATTTATCGGACGCTAAAAGAGCTAAACGACCCGCATATCCCGCAAATTTATCGGCTAATTGAACGCGACGGGAAATTAATCGTCGTGGAGGAGCACATTGACGGGGCGACGCTGGAGGATTTTTTTATTTATCGGCAACTGGACGAGAATTTAGCGGAAAAAATTTTAATTCAGCTGTGCGAGTGCCTAAAAGTTCTCCACGGAAAAAATATCGTGCACCGCGACTTGAAACCGCCAAATATCATGCTCACGGAGAAAAATTTTGTCAAGCTGATTGACTTTGGGATTGCGCGGACGATTAAGCCCAAAAATTCGGCGGATACGGAGCTGAAGGGCACGCGAGGCTACGCGCCGCCCGAACAGTTCGGATTTTTCGATTTAGGGCAGACGGACAGCCGCAGTGATATTTACGCCCTGGGCATCACGCTGAAAAATTTGCTCGGCGAAGATTACGACGGTCGCTTGAAAAAAATTTTGGACAAATGCACCGCCCTTGAACCTGCACAACGTTTTCAATCGGCAGAAGAACTTCGCGCCGCTGTCCTCCGCAAAAAAAAATTTCTCTACGCCAAAAAAATTTTTTCCGCCGCAGTAGTCGTTGCCGCGATAATTTCCTTGCCGCAAACTGTCAACTTCCAAGAAATTCCGCCGCAAGAAAAAATTCCTGAATCCGCAGAAGAAATTCAGCCTGCAGAAGAAATTCAGCCCGTCGAAAAAGTTCAATCCGCAGAAAAATCTTTCGAGCCGCCGATATTGCCGCAAATTTCTCTGCCCGAAGTGAACTTGCCGACGCCCGCGCCCTTACCTGAAAAAATTTCGCCGCAAATGCCGCCGGCGGAGAAAATTTCCGGCGAAATCGAGCTGAAACTTTTTTTGAACGGCGAACTTACCGGCAAGGAGCACATGGTTTATCTGCGCGGCTGGCAAAATTGGGCGCGAGACAGCTACGGGCAAATTTTATTCCCTGATGATTGGCAAGCGCGGCTCCGAGTAGAAAATCACAGCGGCAAGGACTTAATCAGCCCGCGAATCGCCGTCAACATCGGCAAGGACAAAAAAAATTTCGACGTGCCCGCCATTTTGAACGGGCAGTCGTTTGATATGGATATTCCGCTGGGCAACAAGCTCGCCTCGCCCGAAAAAGGCAGCGGACATTTGCAAATCATCTTATCGGCGCAGGACGTCCCGCAAATTTTCCTGAATAAAACTTTTCGTCTGCTTAAATAAAAAAACCCGTCACTCGACTTGAGCGGCGGATTTTTTGGTTTCAATCTTTGATAAGTTCCTGTAGCGTCGCGTAAAGGTGTTCGGGGTCGGCGGGCTTCGTTAAGTGCGCGTTCATGCCGGCTTTGAGCGAGCGTTGAACGTCCTCGTCGAAGGCGTTAGCGGTCATGGCGATAATCGGAACTTTTTTGGCGTCGGGGTGGTTTAGTGCACGAATCGCAGCGGTCGCCTCCAGTCCGT
>JAFPVP010000161.1 GCA_017412925.1 Selenomonadaceae bacterium | reverse complement strand
CTCGCCGCGATTGCATTTTCCAATAAATTGCTGACCAGAACCGCTAAATCGTTTTCGTCCGTCGCTATTTTGACCGGTAAATCTATTTTTAAGCTAATTTTTATCTTTAATTTCTCTGCACGCCGTGTATATAGCGATAATGCCGCGTTTATCAGCGGGCTTTTGCAAAATATTTTTATCCGCGTCGAATCCAAAAGATTTGTTTGACGCCGTATGAATTCCATAGCTTCCGCTTTTTTATTTTCAACGAGTAATTTCTCTATTTCAAGATAATTCGCCGCTAAATTTTGTCTTAATTCCGCCACTTCCGCCTGATTTTTTTCCATTAATGCATTTTGTTCGCTCATCGATTCCATTTGCCGCATTAACAACTGATTTTTTTGCTCATTTAACTGTTTTTCCTTGACCTGTTGCGTCGCTAAACTCAACGAACGGTATATCATGAAAAAAAATACCGGAAAATTTAATCGCGCAAATCTGTCCTTCCATGTCGACAAAAACGTTATATCGACGATTTGAATTGTCAATCCTAAAAATATCATCGCCGGCAAAAGTGAAATTCCCCAACGTAGCGCGGCATTTTCAAATAATTTTTCGCTTGGAAGCAATGTTGTAAAAAATTTTTGCTCCAAAGGCAATAAAATCGTGAAAAACAGCATGTAAAATCCGAGTTGCGACGATAAATATTCTTCGGACATTTGCCCGTAAATTATTGCGACGCCCATGCCGCCAAATGCGTGCAATGTAAAGCACCACAACGCCTGCATTCCGAATACAAAGATGTGTTGCGGCATTTTTCCGCGAATTATTGCCGCTGAAATTAAAAAATACGGTATCCAGCCGAGCAATAATTCTATTTTAAATCGCCGATAATTTATTTCGTCCGAAAATATCCATAGCCCCATTGCTAAATTTATCAAGCTCCAGAGCAAAAAATATTTCCATAATCTCGAAGTTTCTTCGGCTGATAATTCCGCGCGGAACGGCAAATATCTTAAATAAACGCCCGATATTTGTACTAAAAGAAACACGACGCCCGTTAATATCAATTTTTTTGCTCCTCCAATTCGCGTTTCTGAATTTTTATGTGCTCCAATGCCTTTTCTATCTCGTTATTTTCCAGCAATGTATAAATTATGTTGTAACTGTGGCGCAAATCGTGCCGCATAACAGAAATTCGCGTTTGATTCTCCTGTATTAATGCGTTGTAATCCTTTAATGTCGTTAATTTTTCCTGCAGAAGTGATTTATTGCGCTCCAAACGTTGCAAATCGTAGAAATTCTCCGCCGCCGATAAAATATAGCGGTAGAACATAAAAAAAACTATCGGCAAATAAATTCGGGAAAGCCTATCGTAAAAGGAATGAATTAACGTATCGTCAGCGATTCTTATGAGGTGTCCGGAAACGATAATGAGCGGCAACAGCGCGATATACCAGCCTTGCGGTCTCAAATTGAAAAACTCGCGGCTGGGAAGAAGTCCTAAAAAAAGTTTGCGCAACAGTGGAAGAGAAACGGCAAATAAAGCCAAATAAATTAACGCTTCATAAAAAATAATGTCAAAATTAGTTTGGAAATTAGCTACGACGATATTGGTGGCTAAAGTGTGTTGGAGCAGAGCTAAAATAGCCGCCATGCCGAACACGAATACATTTTGCGGCAAATTATCGGGCAAAAGAGCGACGTTAATAATAAAATACGGAAGCCAGCCGAACATGAGAATTGGTTTATAAGTTGCAGCGTTGATGCCGCACGCCTTGAAGATAAAAATATAAAAAAAAATGCTTACAATGCACCAAATGATCGAGCAGATAAAAATTTTACGTTTTGAGCGTTCGGAAACGTGATTACTCAAGGGCAGGAAACGGAAATAGGCGTCGAGGAGCTGGGCAAGAGAGACTAAGACGGGCAACACGGCGAACTTCTCCTTATAAAATTTATAATGCGGTATTCTAGCAGAGAAAATTTATAAACGCAAAGGAGAAAAGTGATAAAAATTAGCCGAAAAGTGATAGCGACATTAAGCAAAAAAGTTGACGGGCAAGGGGGGAATTTTTTTGTTCAAGGCGAAATAATTTAGGTTAATAAACTAAGAGGGAGGAATTTTTATGTCAAGCCAAGCAGAGCGTGACACACTAGCAGAAGTTCGCGTGGCAGTCGAAAATTTTTTTGAACGCGACGAGATTAAACACACGCCCTTTGACGAACGAAACATTGCAAGCGCGATTTATTCCGTCAGGACGAAATTTGGTCACGTCACGGTATTTTTCCACGCTTACGAAGACAAGCTCGTCTTAAACATGATTATTCCACTCAGCGCGGACGAATCGGAACGTGCAAAGGTTGCGGAATTTATTTTGCGGGCGAACTACGGCTTAAGAATTGGCTGCTTTGATTTCGACTTCAACGACGGCGAAATTTCTTACAGGGTTGCGTTTTACTGCGGCAGCGATGAATTTATCGCGCCGACCTATGAGCAGATAGATTTCTCGGTGATTATCGGGCTGATGATGATTGAGAAATACGGCGACGCGCTTGTAAAGGTTCTGTTCGGCTTGGTCGAACCTGAAGACGCGATTAGAAGTGTTGAGGAAGATTGACAAAAAATTTCAAGCGTGATAAACTGCATGGACTTCAAAAAAGGGGATGTAATGGTTTCGACAGGGATGAACGGGGTTTGATAAGCGAGCATCGGCTCCGCAACCGATTTGACAAGCGGAAAACTTAATTATAACTGCGAACGAAGAGTACGCACTGGCGGCTTGACCGCCACGTCGCCTGACTGATTCCCTTCCCGTCAGGTCAGTGTCGACGTCAGAAACGGGAATACCGCGCTTGAGAGCACTGTAGGGCGCGGGAACTTTCAAAGTGCTTGGCTTTATCAGGTTTGTCGTCGAGGTTGGTAGAGCTGAAATTTTTCGGCGACTGCGCTCGGAGAAAGTTGAGCAACGGCATTTTTGGACAGGAGTTCGATTCTCCTCATCTCCACCAAACAAAAAAATAACAGCCCGATGATTCAGCTTGTCGGGCTTTAACTTTTAATCGATATGAATTTTTGTAAGCGTCCGTCCGCAGGGGCACGGTTCGCTAATTTTTTTTGCCAATTTTCCGGTTCGGTAGCGAATCAGCGGCATTGCCTGCGCCGTCAACGTCGTTATAACGAGTTCGCCGCTTAAAATTTCAATCAGAAAATTATCTTCCTGCACGTGATAATCTGCCGCGCACGGAATGAACAGCCCCGCGTTTCCGATTTCGGGCGGCGCGTAGAGATTAAAATTTTTAAAGTTCAAAGTGTCCGCCGTAATTTGGATAGTCGCGTCGACGTTGAAATTATCCGCAAGGACGACAGTCGCGCCGATTGATTCAAGGGCGTAGAGCGCGTCCAAAAGTCTGCTGTCAGATAAATCGCCCGCAATGCCGACCGTCGAGCCGCGCAGAATTCCCGCCGCCATGAGGGAATGAATCAGCATTTCGACGTTGTTGCGAATGTCGCCCCGCGTGTAAAATTTTTTCACGCCGCCGAAATTATTTACTCTGATGACACTGGACAGCGGCAACGTCAAAAAATCCATTGCGTCGGTCGTGTGAATTTCTTCCCGCGTTAGGAGCGGCAACTTATCAACATCGGAAAGGCTTTGAATATCTTCGGGGGTGACGCCGTGTCTTTGGAAAGTTTTTTGATAAAAAGCACTCTTCTCGTAAGCCCACGCGACGATTTTTTTCAGCCGCTCAAGTTGCAGTATCTCCAGCTCCTCGCGACGGCAATATTCCGTTTCAAACATAAATCAATCCGGAAGCGGTCGCTGATAGAAGAACGGCTTGTAAGTGGTGTAGCCGATCTGCCGCGAATTTAAAATTGACTCGGTGCCGCCCACGAACAGAATCCCGCCGGGCTTTAGTGCCTTGAAGAAATTTTTGTAAAGCTCAGCTTTAGCCTCCTCGGTGAAGTAGATGACGACGTTGCGGCAGAGGATAAGGTCAAAATTTGTCTCGAAGCGGTCTTTCAAGAGGTTGTGGCGTCTGAAGTCAACCGCGCTTTTAATTTCGGGCTTGATGGCAAATTTTCCGTCGGGCGTCTTGGTGAAGTATTTAACCTTGCGGTCTGAACGCATCGCGCGGATTTCGTCGGCGGTGTAAATGCCCTTCTTAGCCTTGCCGATAATTTCAATGTCGAGGTCGGTGGCGAGAATTCTGTGGCGTTTG
>JAFPVP010000160.1 GCA_017412925.1 Selenomonadaceae bacterium | reverse complement strand
GTGGCAGTGGCTCAGCGTAGGCTTTTGGCTATCGTAGCGAAGTACGAATGTACAAGCGTCAAGCGATAGCAAAAAATTTGAGCGTAGCGAAAAAGCCGTGGCGACTGCGTGACGAAAACAAGGGTTTGCGAGGCAAGCGTAGCGTCCCGTAGGGTGCCTCGCACGCAGTTTGAGTCCGCAGGCGTATGCTGAGGGGCTCAATTGCTGGATTTAGGATTCGCTTCGGGTTAGGCTTCGGCTGAGGTTGCGACAGGGGTGGCTTATTGTTGACGGCGCGCCGAAATGGGTGATTGGATAAGGAAAACTTATTGTCAAACCTGAAAATACGAATTGATTCAATCTGCGAAGTCTTTTAGAATAAGTATGACTGAAAAAAGGAGGACTGAATATGAAATACGTAAAGTTCGGAAATACAGGCATGGACGTATCGCGAATCTGTCTGGGAATGATGAGCTTTGGTAAGCCTGGCAAAGAAAACGGCGTTTTTCCGTGGGCGAAAACTTACGAGGACGGCAAGGAGATTTTCAAGCGTGCGATTGAACTGGGTATTAACTACTTCGACACGGCGAATGTTTACCAAATGGGAACGAGTGAAGAAATCACTGGTCGCTACATCAAAGACTTCGGGCTCGACCGTGATGAAATTGTCGTGGCGACGAAGGTCAACTTTGAAATGCGTCCCGGTCGTCCGAACGGTGGCGGCACGTCTCGCAAAAATGTCATGGCGGAGATAGACCACAGCTTGAAGCGTCTGCAACTGGATTATGTCGACGTTTACCAGATTCACCGCCTTGACCCGCTTACGCCAATGGAAGAAACGATGGAAGCCTTGCACGACGTGGTTAAGTCCGGCAAGGCGCGTTATATCGGCGCGTCGACAATTTTTGCTTGGCAACTGGAACGCTTGCAGAATATTGCAGAGCGTCGCGGCTGGACAAAGTTCGTGTCGCTTCAACCTCAGTACAATCTGATTTACCGTGAAGAAGAACGCGAGATACTGCCTCTTTGCATGGATAGAAAAATGGCGGTAGTACCATGGAGTCCGTTGGCAGGCGGACGTTGTGCGCACCCTTGGGGAACCAAGACCGCTCGCAACGCGATAGACGAAGTGTCGCCGATGGTCTGGAGCAAGACTGATGACGTTGACAAAGTCGTCGTTGATAACTTGGAGCAGGTCGCGAAGGAAATCGGCTACTCGATGGCGCAGACTTCGTTGGCATGGATGCTTAGCAAGCCGTTCATCACCGCGCCGATTGTTGGGACGACTTCGGTTAAGCATATCGAAGAAGCAGTCTCCGCGCTCGACATTACGCTTGACGAGGCGACGATAGCGCGGCTTGAATCGCCGTACGTGCCGCACATCAAAACGGGGGCATTCTGATGAAGACGATTTTTATAACGGGAGCATCGTCAGGAATCGGGCGCGAGACGACAAAATATTTCGCCGCGCAGGGTTGGCGAGTAATTGCGACGATGCGTAACCTCAAGAAAGCGGGCGACCTTGAAACTTTGCCGAACGTGACAATCATGCCGCTGGACGTGACTGACACTGAACAAATTCGCCAAACGTGCCGGAAAGCTCTGGCGGAATATGATATTGATGTTCTGCTCAATAATGCGGGTTATGGGATAATGGCACCGTTCGAGAGAATCCCCGAATCGGAAATCCGCAAGCTGTTTGAAACGGACGTTTTCGGCACAATGTTCGTTACGCAGGAATTTATCCTGCATTTCAAAGCGTGTCGAAGTGGAGCAATTCTGACGACGACATCGCTTGCGGCGATAATCGGCTTGCCACGTGACGGAGCATACGGAGCGGCGAAGCGTGCTCAGCAAGGAATGGTCGAGTCGCTGTATTACGAACTCAAGCCCTTCGGCGTGGCGGTCAAGGCGATGATTCCAGGCGGCACGAAAACAAATTTCCAGACGCCACTGAACGATTTAACGGGCTACGAGAAAATAGCGGCGAATCAGCGCAAATATCTTTTGGCGGGCAATGCAGAATTTCCCGACGCAACCGAAGCCGCCAAGATAGTTTTCGAGGCGGCGACTGACGGTAAAGACCAAATCAATTATCCGACCGATAGCGTCTGCAAAAAACTTTACGAGCAATATCAAAGCATGGGGCTTGAGTCGTTCAAAATTTATTTCAGCGGATTGCTCTACGAGGTGACTACATGAAGAAAATTTTTTTACTCCTGATGATGATTCTGATGGTAAGCGGTTGCGGCGGGTCTGAAGAAAAAAGTTCCGCTGAGCCTGCTAAAGTTCAAACGTCCGATAAAAAAATTCTCGTAATGTATTTTTCGCGCACGGGTGAGGAATATAACGTCGGCAACATCACGAAAGGCAACACCGCAATAGTCGCAGATTATATCGCGCAAAAGACTGGCGCGGATACGTTCGAGATTAAACCCGCAACGCCTTATCCCGATGAATACGAAGCTTGTACGGAACTTGCCAAGCGTGAACTTGAATCAAACACACGACCTGCGCTTGCGAAAAATATCGAAAACCTTGCACAATACGACACGATTTTTCTTGGATTTCCAATCTGGTGGGGAGCATTGCCGCGAGTGGTGATGACGTTCCTTGAAGCGAACGACTTGAGCGGCAAGAGAATTATTCCGTTCTGCACGCATGGCGGTAGTGGGCTTGCCGGAACTGAACGAGAGATTGCTGACGCTTGCCCGAACGCAAAAATTTTATCGGGCTTAGCAGTCGTCGGGAAGGACGCGCAAAATGATTTTCCGGCTGTTCAAAAAGATGTTGACGCTTGGTTGAAAGGTCTGGACTATTGATTGGAGCGACATAAATGAAGAAAAAATTATTGGCAGTGTTGGTAGCAAGTTTAATCGCGTTCGGTTCGTCCGAAGTTGAGGCGGCAAAGCCGATAGTGATTCAAGAGCAAGGCTCCTTCACTGTGGGCGGCACATACAAAGAGTGTTCCGGAAAATTTTCGCAAGAAAACTTTGTTGCGGAGGACGGGCAACGGGCTTACGGTGATTTTGCTTATGTGGAATACCAAATTCCCGTCAAAGCTAAAAAGTTGCCTCTCATTTTTCAGCACGGCGGCGCACAGTCGAAACGCACTTGGGAATCCGGACCCGATGGTCGAGAGGGCTTTAACACCATGTTCGTTCGCGCCGGCTACTCGGTTTATTTGGTTGACCAGCCCAGAAGCGGCGAGGCTAATCTCTCCACTGAGGC
>JAFPVP010000016.1 GCA_017412925.1 Selenomonadaceae bacterium | reverse complement strand
GACGTTCGGATTTGACGCGGAAATTTCGGAAAAAAGCCCCTTTCACGGCGCGATTGACGCTGTAACGTCGAGTTTAGCAAAATTAGTGGCAATCGGGGCGGATCATTCCAAATCTTATCTGACATTTCAGGAATATTTCGAGAAACTGGGCGAAAATCCGGAGAAATGGGGCAAACCGCTTGCGGCATTGTTAGGAGCGTTCATTGCGCAAAAAAATTTTGGCGTGGCGGCGATAGGCGGAAAAGATTCGATGAGCGGGACTTTTGAAAGCTTAAATGTGCCGCCGACGCTGGTAAGTTTCGCGGTTGCGGTGGTTGACGCGGAAAAAGTTATTTCGCCGGAGTTTAAAGCGGCAGGAAATAAAATTTATCTTATAAAATGTCCGCGAGACGTTAACGGCGTGCCGATTTTCGACGAACTCAAGAAAAATTTCGCTAAAATTCACGATTTAATTTGCGCAGGGAAAATAATTTCAGCAATGAGCGTTCAGAGCGGCGGAATTGCGGCGGCGATTGCTAAAATGGCGATTGGCAACGATATTGGCGTTAAAATCTGCGCGGCTGAAGATATTTTCGCTAAAAATTACGGTGATTTGATTGTCGAGGCGAATTGCGAGCTTGATTTTAAACTTTTGGGCGAAACTATTTCCGAACCGTTTATAATTTATTCTGACGAAAAAATTTCGCTTGACGACGTTAAAAAAGCCCTTTCCGAGCCTTTAGAAAAGATTTTTCCGACTAAAATTAAAGATTCTTCCGCTCAGATTATCCCGAATAAAATTTATAATATTCCGCGCAGATTTTCTAGCAAAATTAAAGTTTCAAAGCCGAAAATATTTATTCCGGTGTTTCCTGGCACGAATTGCGAATACGACAGCGCGAAAGTTTGGAAAAAAGCGGGCGGCGAGCCGGATATTTTCGTTGTTCGCAACTTAACGCCGCAATCGGTCGCAGAAAGTATTGATATAATGGCGAAAAAAATCCATTCCGCGCAAATAATTATGATTCCTGGCGGATTTAGTGGCGGCGATGAGCCTGACGGGTCTGGAAAATTTATCGCGGCGACGTTTCGCAATCCAAAAATCGCGGAAGAAGTCATGAAGCTATTAAAAGAGCGCGACGGGCTAATTTTGGGCATTTGCAACGGATTTCAAGCGTTAATTAAGCTGGGATTGCTGCCATACGGCGAAATTCGCGACTTGGAAGAGGATTCGCCGACATTAACGCACAATTCATTAGGGCGGCACGTCAGCCAATACGTAAAAACGCGCATAACAAGCAATTTATCGCCGTGGTTAGCGAAAAATAAGGTCGGCGACGTGCATTCAATCCCGATTTCGCACGGCGAAGGGCGATTTGTAGCCAGCGACGCTTGGTTGAAAAGACTTTCGGACGCGGGACAGATAGCGACGCAATATGTTGACGATAAAAACGCGCCGACAAGCGAACTTCCCTTTAATCCGAACGGCTCGGCATGGGCAATCGAAGGAATTACCGACGCGAGCGGGAAAATCTTTGGGAAAATGGGACATTCGGAGCGAATTGGCGATTTTGTCGCAAAAAATATTGACGGAAATAAAAATCAGCTAATTTTTGAGGCTGGAATAGAATATTTTTCGTAAAAATGGAGTATTAAGCATGGAAAGTTTTAAAAAAGCGTTCGGCGAACTATTTAGTTTGCATGAAGATAGCGCATCAATGGCAGAAATCGTCGAAAGAATAAAATCTGGCGGCGTTTTGAAGGGTACAAATATGTGTATCCTAGTTTTAGCGATTTTTATTGCGTCAATCGGGCTAAATATGAATTCGACGGCGGTAATAATTGGCGCGATGTTAATTTCGCCGCTCATGGGCAATATAACCGCGCTTGGATACGGAATGGCGGCATACGACACGCAATATGTCAAAGAATCGTTTTTAAAACTGTCATTTCAGGTATTTTTATCGGTTTTAACGTCGGCAATTTACTTTTCGCTGACGCCGATAACGACAGCGTCGCCGGAATTGATTGCACGAACCGCGCCGACGATTTGGGACGTTTTAATAGCAATTTTCGGCGGAACGGCGGGAATAATCGGACTAACACGCGAAGAAAGAGGCAATGTGATACCTGGCGTAGCGATAGCGACAGCGTTAATGCCGCCACTTTGCACGGCGGGCTATGGAATTGCGACGCATTCGACGACATTTTTACTCGGTGCGCTGTATTTATTCTTTATAAATAGCTTTTTTATCTGTTTATCGGCGTTTGCGGTGCTAAAAGTCCTGCGCGTACCGGCAAAAGAGTACATTTCGGAGAAAAAATTTCGTCAGCAGAAGATTTATCTAATAATATTGGGCGTGATAGTAATTTTGCCGAGTTTACGCATGGCGCACATAAGCATTGAAGAAAATTTAGAGAATGTACAGACAAAAAACTTTGTAGAAACGAAATTTAACACGCAAAATCGGCAAGCGGTATCGTATAAATTGAATCCGCAGGAAGAAATTTTAGAAATAATATCGGTTGGGCAGGTAACGAGCGACGCGGACATTGATTATTTGCAAAAAGAAATGCTAGATTATTCGTACCTGAAAAATTATCGATTAAACGTGGTGCAGAATGAATTTCGCGAGGGAATGGACGAAAAAGCGGTAAATGAGCTACTGCAAAACACATTGAACAGCGAAAAATACGTAGGAATTCGCGAACAGGAGACGGCGGAGCTAAAAAAATATAAATCGCTAAGCGCGACGTATTATCCGATATATCAGCGGAATTTGGAGCAAAAAAAGCATTTAGAAAAATTAAATCAGCGATTACCGGCGGCATTTCCTAAAATAATTCGTGCAGAAGGCGGAGAATTTCTATCGGAAGAACGATTTATGATAATAATTTACGTAAAAGAGCGCGTGACGGCGGAAGAAGCCGGACGAATTAAAAAATATCTTGAAACTGAATTAGAAATGCCAATTACAATGAACATACAGCGCGATTCGGACGGCGCAAACGATTTAATATCTGGCAACGGAATAATTTGGTAGGAGGAATTGCTATGAATCAAAAATTTTATGTGGCGGCGTGCGCTTTTACTGAAGATTATCCCGAACTCAGCCGCAAAATTCAAAATTACCTTCGCGAACGGTTTAATATGCCGATAATCCGCTGTTGCGTGGCGAATTACAGAGTTAAAGATTGTGATACGCGAGTTGCGGAGTGGTATCAGCCG
>JAFPVP010000159.1 GCA_017412925.1 Selenomonadaceae bacterium | reverse complement strand
GTCCTCGACAGTGAAGTTAAACCCTGCTTTAGCCGCGACGGAAACGAAAATTGCCGCAATCGCCGCCTCTTTGTCCGATTCTTCGCCCGTGTACGCCTCTTGAGCGTCTTTGAGCTGCTGGGCGAGTGCCTCGTCCTCGTTGACCTTCGCGAAGAAAGCCTTTACCTGTTCCACTGACATTTTATCAGCCTCCTACAAAAAATTTTTCCTTACACTTATATAGACGTTCAAAATCCAAATCCATTAGAGCTTTTCAAAAAAATTTTTTTCCAAAATTAAATTCCATATATACGGAATTTCAATTTTGCACTTCCAAAACGCCTTTAAACGTGCTAAAATAACTTAAAAGGAGGTTTTAACATGATTTATATTGAACAAAGAGCTTTCGACATGCTTAGTGATGCTAAAAGCAACACGGTCTTTAAAATTTTTTTGTATATCGCACTCAAGCAGCCCGCTGAAGGCGTTCAGGGCTTTACAATCAACAAAAAGGAACTCCAAGCCGATTTGAACTTAAAAAAATCCGTTTTCTTCCGTGATTTGCACTGGTTGAAGAAGAATTTGCTAATTCAGGAGCTAAAATTTATCGACCACTCCGATTTTATGGTCAATCCGTATATCGTGATGAATAATGGCGACCGAGACGCCCGAATTAAAGAATGGGCACGCCGTCAAAGCCTAGATATTGAACGTGAACGGCGTTTGCGCAAAGCAAGAAGACTAAAACAGTTACGCGACGCTAAAAAAGCCAATTCACAACCGGAAATGCAAGATAAATAAGTTTCGGACACAAAAAATGCCCCGTCAATTTGACAGGGCATTTTTTTTTCTGAAATTATCAGTTGAGCAGCTCGCGCAGGCGTTTAATCGCTTGGTAATGGATAAATCCGACGTTGCTCGCGCTTAAATTCAACATTTCGGCGATTTCGACGTTTGAAAGCTCTGACCAATACTTCAACGCGATAATTTGCCGTTGACGGTCGGATAATTTGTCCAACGCTCGCAATAAATCCTTCGTAAGCTCTGAAGCCAAAAGTTTTTCTTCGGGCTGGTCGCATTTCGGAGCTTTGTGCTCTAAAAATTCGTCCCAACTGTCCTCGCGATTGCGTTTTTGACTGCGAAAATAATCTGCAAGCGAATTCGACGCGATTTTGAACAGCCACGTAGAAAACGCAAATTTTTTATCGTGTCTGTCCAAATTCAGCGCAACTTTAATAAAAATTTCGCTGACAACGTCGTCCGCCGATGAAATATCTTTCAACCGCGCAAAAATCATGGCGTAAACCGTCGGAAAAAATGTTTCATACAGCTTGGTAAAAGCCTCGTCGTCATTTATTGCGATTTCTGCCAGTCGATTATAATAATTCTTATCCATAAAGCACCTCAAGCAATCTGCCGTCTAACCAAATCGGCGAAAATCCCGTTCATTGCAACGAGTTCATCAAAAGTACCATTCTCAACGATTTTTCCTTTGTCCAAGACGATTATTCGGTCGCAATCCTCAATCGTGCTCAATCTGTGCGCGACAACTATGCGCGTGACGTTTCTTTTGTTCAAACTTTCAGTGACAATGGCTTGAGTGCGGTTATCGAGTGCGGAAGTTGCCTCGTCGAAGATTAAAATTGCAGGTTTAGCCGCCAAAGCCCGCGCAATCAAAATTCTTTGTCTTTGACCGCCCGAAATGTTGCTTGAGCCTTCGGAAATGACGGTTTGCATACCCATAGGCATTTTTTTAATATCTTCGTCGAGACCGGCGGCTTTAGCGGCTTCCCAAGCGTCATCTTGCGTCAAAGCGGTTGTTCCGACAATATTTGTAAAAATATCGCCGCTCATAAGCTGTCCGTTTTGCAAAACGACGCCCATTTGACTGCGAACAGACGAAACGTTGAGTTCGGATAAGTCTTGTCCGTCATAATAAATCGCTCCGCTCTTAGGTTTTTCAAAACCGAGCATTAAACGCAACAAAGTAGACTTTCCACAGCCGCTTTTGCCGACAATCGCGACATTTTCGCCCGCCGCAATTCTGAAGCTCATATCATCGACAACATTTGGCGAATTATCGGTGTAAGAGAAAGTTAAATGGGAAATTTCAATTGCGCCGCTCAAAGCGTCGGCATCGGGTTTATCGTCGGCGACTTCGGGCATTTCCTCCAAAATCGGTTGCAAATTCTTTATGTGGGGTTGAACCGTGAAAAATTGTCCGACAAGACCGGTCATAGTGTTCAAAGTCATATTAACGCCGGTGAACGCCGCTTGAAACGCGATAAATTTTGCGTAATCAATGCCAGGTACCAAAAGTTCGCCTTTAACTTCGCTTAAAACGTAAAATGCGACGTAGTAGAGCAATAAAGTCAGTGCCAGCGGCTGAATTGCCGCTAAAATCGTGTTGTAGTTGTTTTGCAGGCGTAATTGCAAATTCCACTTCCATTCCTCGCCGAAAACTTTGCTCCAGAGAAAATACGCTTGTTCTTCCGAGCCGCTTATCCTAAATTTCGGCAAGCCCGTAAAAATTTGCTGAACGAGACCCGAAGTCAAGTTTTTAGCGGCGATCATCTTGCCTTGATACAATCCGACCTTGCGATAAATAAAAATTGTCGCTGCGAAGTACAAAAGCCACAATACTAAAGCCGCCGCCGTGAGTTGTAAGCTGTAATAGCACATCAAAAGCAAACTCCAGAACGAAAATATCGCGTTGAATATCGCAGAAATCATTTCGCCGCTTATGACCTGTTTTATCATTTCAAAACCCAAAATTCTTTGCGCGAGTTCGCCGGATTGAAATTTTCGGAAAAAACTTGTTGGCAAAGCTAAAATTCTTCCCCAAAGTGCGGATTCTGTCTGCATATCGATATGCGAAGTGATTCTTAGCACTGCGATTGAGCGCACGATTGAAATTGCCGCCATAGTAAACGCCGTGACGATTGAAACTTGCGTAACGATGACGAGACCGCGCCTGTCGAGTATCGGAATTATGTCTGCAAAGATACTTTCGGTGATAATCGGCGTGAGGAGCGGAATTAAGCCCGCGACAAAGCTTGCCGCTAAAACTTGGCGATAATCGACTTTCCAACTGCGTTTCAGCATGAATTTCATCAGGTCGAGGAACTTTAACGGGCGAAGTGGCAAGCCGGCATAACATTGAAAGGCACTTGGCTCAATTTGCGCGGCAATTTGTTCGTCAATTAAAACTCCGTCGGGATTTTTTGCGGTAATCAGCTTGTAAACGGCGGGATTTTGCGGAATAAGAGCGGCTAGCTCCTTTTTTTCGCCGAAGTAGCCGATAAAAACGCCGCTGTCCTTTTGAAACCAATCGCCCTCCAGAGTTGCGAGGCGCATTTGCATATTTCCCTTTTGCACGAGCCGCCGAATCAAGCCCACTTGGTCGAGTTTTTTGACGACTTCGCCTGATACTTTCAAATTATTGGCGGGCATATCGAGAAATTTAGCGACACGCTTAACGAGGAAGGCAATTTCTTCCAATTTACCATCGCCGCCAGAATCTTCGCCGTAAAGTGATTCTTCGCCGCTTAAATTATCAATCGCGGCGTTGATAAGATTTTTTTTATGGCGATTGCGCGTTTCAGTGCGCAGAGCGAGCCGTTTATCTTCGGCTTCAAAGCGCATACCGAGCAACATTGCAAAAATCTGCTCGTTTTCGGTGAAGTCGTCGATTAAAGCCTCCAAATCGTCTTCCGAACCGCGCAAGACTTGCCCATTTACCCAGGGAATTAAAACTTCGTCGCCTTTATCAGCCAAAAGCCTCAACCACGGCAACTTTATCAAGTTTTGGAACCACGCCCGCATTAATTTTGATTGTTCGAGCGGCTCAAGTTCGTTGAACGATAAAATTTCCAGTTCTGAATCTTGCACAGCGTAAATTTGTATGTCGATTTGTTCAAATTCGTCGAGTGAAGGGTAAGCCGCGCCGTTTATCGGCAATTCCATTAAAAAAATTTGTCGGAAGGCTTCTTTCAAGTGCGTAATGGCGTAAACTTCAGCCTCGCCCGATTTTAAGCGCACAAATTTATTTTCTTCGCGCAGACGGAAACGTTGTCCAGCTAAAAGTTTCATCAGCTCGCCTCCTCCGCAGTATTTTTATCGCTACCCTCAATCAATCGGCGATAAGGACCGTCATGAGTCATCATTTCGCGATGCGTGCCGCGTTCGACGACCTTACCTCTATCCAAAACGATAATCTCGTCGCAATCGCGGATAGTTGAAAGCCTGTGAGCGACAATAAAGCACGAACAGCCGCGTCGCCGTATGTTATCGAGTACAATTTTTTCTGTAACGGGATCGAGAGCGGAAGTTGCCTCGTCCAAAACCAAAATTGACGGATTACTTGCCATAGCGCGAGCAATTTCGAGCCGTTGACGTTGCCCGCCGCTGAAATTCAAACCGCCCTATGAAACTTGCGCCTCGTAGCCGCCGTCGAGTT
>JAFPVP010000158.1 GCA_017412925.1 Selenomonadaceae bacterium | reverse complement strand
TTAAGCTTGCCGACGACGATAAAATTTATTTTCATTGATTCGAGGGCTGGGGCATTTCTTCCAAGGTGACTTCGACGGTTTCTTCCTTGCCTTCCCTATCGCACAGAACTTTGACTTTATCGCCGACTTTGTGAGCGGCGACTGCGTTGCGCACGTCGGCTACGGAGTTGACTTCCTTGCCGTCAATGCTGAGGATAATATCACCGCGTTGGAAACCTGCGCGGCCGGCGGGCGAATCAATAGCGACTTGGAAGACGTAAACGCCCTTGTCAATCGAGAGCTGATAACCGTAGCGGGCGGCGGTTGGCTTATCAAAAATCGTGACGCCAAGATAAGGACGCGCGACGTAGCCTTTATCCATAAGCTCGTTTACGATAGTTTTGACGGTGTTAATGGGGATAGCGAAGCCCATGCCTTCGACGCCGTTGGTTGCGAGTTTCGCGCTGTTAATGCCGATAACTTCGCCGTCAGCGTTGACGAGTGCGCCGCCGGAATTGCCAGGGCTGATAGCCGCGTCAGTTTGGAGGAGTTTAACGCGCTTATCGTTAAGGTCAAGCGTCCTGTTCAACGCGCTAATGACGCCGACAGTGACGGAGCCTTGAAATTCCAAGCCCATGGGGTTGCCGATAGCGATAGCGGGTTCGCCCACGACGACTTCGTCCGAATCACCGAGTTCAGCGACGGGCAAATCTTTAGCGTCGACTTTGACAACGGCGATGTCAGTCATCTCGTCCGTGCCAATGAGCGTGCCGTTAATCGTGTTGCCGTCCGCCAGCGAGACGATAATTTCCTTTGCGCCGGCGATAACGTGATTGTTGGTGATGATGTAGCCGTCGCTCTTAAAGATGACGCCGGAGCCGACGCCCGAAGTTTCAAAAGTCCTATCGAAGAAGTCGCGGGCAATTGCTTTGTTAGTTATGCCGACGACAGCCGGACCGACCGTCCGCGCCACACGCACGGCGGGAGTATTTCTGGCGTCGGAAATTTTAGCGGAACTTTCCGATTGATTAACATTTTTTGGAGCGGCTTCCGTGTGCGAGGCTTGAGTTACCGTTGCAGATTTTTCGCCCGCCGATTTATTTTCCTCGTCGGAGCTACCCATGCCCGTCAGCCCACTGCACCCGCCCAGCGTCAAGGTCGCCACCACAGCTGCCGCGCAGATTATCTTACTAATTTTTTTTGAATTCATGCTTAACGCACCTCCGCCGCCATTGTAATTTTTGCGCCGCCGATTGTCAATTTTAATTTCGGTTAGAAAAATTCCCCTTGCAAAAATTTTCCGCGTCGAATATAATTCGTTTGGCAGTACAAAAGAAAATGCCCCGCGAAACTTTCTTGCGAGGCGAAAGTTGCTTGAAGGCGGTTTAGCTCCTCACTGTATGAGGATTACTGTGATACCTGGTGAAACTTTTAGAGTAGCCGTTAGCTGGTCAGGGCTTAGGCGGCAACAAAAGAAAATTGCCCCGCGAAACTTTCTTGCGAGGCGAAAGTTGCTTGAAGGCGGTTTAGCCCCTCGTCTATTTTGAATTAATTTGTGAAACTTATTTAGGATTAATGTGCGTTCAGTCGCTTAGCCGGGGTAGGGCTTAGGCGGCTGTATTGCTAAGGAGGAGCAGAATCGCTCCGCTGAGCAATGTTACGCGGATGATAAATTTAATCACGCGCATAATCTCACCCCACTTTCCGGGGGCTTCGATTTATATTCAAACCGCCCTTTGCCGCAAGGCATCAAGCATGCTAATTATAAATCATAAGTCGTCAAATTGCAAGACGACTTCATTTTTTTTACAGCTTGCAAAAATTTTCTGCGTCGAGTATAATTTGCTTGGCAACAAAAGAAAATGCCCCGCGAAGTTTGCGAGGCGAAAGTTGCTTGAAGGCGGTTTAGCCCCTCGTCTATTTTGAAGATTAAGCTTGTAAAACTGTTAAGAATTGGGTCGCGAGCAGTCGCTTAGCCGGATCAGGGCTTAGGCGGCTAAAAAGAAAATGCCCCGCAAAGTTTGCGAGGCAGAAATTGCTTGAAAGCGGTTTAGCCCCTCGTATCTAGGAAAGCTGATTTTGAAATTAAGTTTTGAGTGCCCGCCTAAAGCGTGCGAGGCTTAGGCGGCTGTTTTGCTAAGTGCCAAGAGGATTATCGGCACGAGGATTGTAATCCTAACGACAATCTTCGACATCAGCTCCACCCCCTTTCCGGGGGCTTTTCTTTGGATTCAAACCGCCTTTTGCCGCGAGGCATCAAGCACGCTGATTATAAATCATAAGTCGTCGAATTGCAAGGCGACTTCATTTTTTTTACAGCCGAGAAAAAATTTTTTCTGCTTGAGTGCGCGCGAAAATATGTTATAATAAATCAGCTTTAAGCAACGGAATGGTCTTTTGTTAAGGAGGGACACATCATGGCGAACACGATTAACGCCAATTTTTTCAAAGCGTATCAAAGCGCGGGACAATTCGGTAAACGCGCAACGACTGCAACTAAGCAGACGAATGCCGCCGAAAAAAATTCTGCCGCGAACTTCGGAGCAAATGCAAATGTCGAACTCAGCGACGCGGGCTTGAGTGCGTTTAAGTTGCAGAGCGACAACGTTGACCAAAATGCAGGCGGTGCCGTTCAATCAGACGAGCAAAAACTTTCCGCCAAGGCGCAGAGCTATCTTGAGAATCTCCGCAAGAAATACGGCGACTACGACTTTATCGTCTCGAACGACATGGACACTTCAAAGACCGTCGGTAGCACCAAGGAATATTCCGTCATGTTCACAACCGAAGAGCTGGAGAAAATGGCGGACGACGAAGATTACGCCAAAAAAGTCATGGGGCAGGTCGGCAACGCCGTCGATATGCTCAAGAATATTTCAGAAAAAGATTTGGGCGAGGGCGTCAAATTTGCTCAACTGGGCGTCTCATTCGACAGCGAAGGCAACATGAAACTCTTTGCGCAACTTGAAAAACTTTCCGCTGACCAACAGGAACGTTTTGAGGCGGCTAAGGAGAAACGCGCCGAAGCTCAGAAGAACACCGATAAAAGCCTTGATGACGAGCCGCCCGAAGAAGAGTTGACGAGTATCCTTTTCAAGAGCGCGGACGTTGAAGCGTCGAACGAAGAGGAATTGCTCGCGAAAATTTTCGGCATCAACTGGGACGAAATTTCCGAAGAGGAAGCTCTTATCTAATCGCACAAAAATTAACGCAAAAAAATCCCCCGTCAACTTTCGGCGGGGGATAATTTTTTTCGGGGTTATGGTAAGGAAAAGTGTCAAATGTTAGATGTTAGCTTTGATGAGCGCGAAGAGTTTGGAATCGGCGGTTGCGCCGGTGAAGTGAGTTATCGCGGCGTCAATGCCGTTCGCCTTGATGAAGTCTTGAACTTCGACGGCTTCCTTGTCTTCGGCGTAGTCAAACTTCAGCGCGGCGGCGATAACTTTAGCCAAAGCGTTGGGAGTTTTGCCGCGTTCGATAAGTTGCGTCGCGGGAGAAACAAGACGGTCGGCGGCGGAAAGTTTGCGTTTGGGACCGCGAGCCACGCGCGTAACTTCGTCGCTGATTTCGGGATTCTTAAAGCGCGTCTCGGTCGTGTCGACGTAGCGTTGATGAACGGCGGGGTCGAAGCCGTATTTGTCAATCAACAGCGCGGACGTTTCAGCCCAAACTGCGCGGGCGGCGGCAACAATTTCGTCGTCGCGCATGGCGGAGCTGATGTCGGGCAAACCTTTTTGATACGCAAGGTAAGCAATGGAAGCGTGCCCCGTGTTGACGGTGAAAAGTTTGCGTTCAATGTACGCGCCGAGATTGTCAACGAGCGTCATGCCCTTAATCGCGGGCAGTTCGCCGACGACGCCCTTTGAATCAACGTCCCATTCCGCGTAGGGTTCGACCTTGACCAAAAGTTTTTCGTCGTTCTTCTGGAGCGGGACAATTCTATCAACCGCCGCGTCAGGGAAGCCGATTAATTTTTGGACTTCGGGCTTAACGTCGTCGGAAAGATTTTCATAGACGAAATTTTTCAGCACGGTGGAGCCGCCGACCATGTTTTCGCAAGCGATTATGTTAAGCGGTGTTTTGTTGACGGCAACTCGCTTGGTGAGACCTTTGGCGATATTCGGCGCGATGAATTTTAAAATGTTCGGACCGATAGCCGTCGTGACAATATCCGCCTCAACAATCGCGTCGAGCAGGGCGTCAAGATTTTCATTGCTGTTAATCGCGCTGACGTTCTCGACCAAAGTTTTCTCCGCCTCGCCGAAGATTTGAACGTTGTATTTGCCGAGCGTGTTGATGTCGTCGACGAGCGGAGCCGCCACGTCAACAAAACTCACGTGATAGCCCGCTTGCGACAGCAACAGCCCGATAAAGCCGCGCCCGATATTGCCCGCGCCGAAGTGTACAGCCTTTTTCATGTCAAGACCTCCTATTTAAGTTTCTTAAAAAATTTTTCGTCGACGGGTTCAAGCCACTCCGTCGAAACTTCCGAGTTCGATTGCATGATTGATAAATGTTGCATCATTTTGCCGGGAGCCGCGCCGTGCCAATGCTTGACGCCTTCGGGGACGGTGAAGACTACGCCGGGTATCAGCTTAACGGGTTCTTGTCCCCAGATTTGAACGTAGCCCGCGCCCGACTCCGCGACGAGAATTTGGCAGGTGCCGTGGTGAATGTGCCAGAAGGTGTGCGCGCCGTCAATGAACGTGACGTTCGCGACGTTGATAGAATCTTTGGTTGACAGCGGCGCAAGGAAAGTTCTTCCCGTGAAATATTTTTCGTAAGCGACGTTCGGATTGCCAATCGGGAAGAATGTCCCGCCCGAATTTGCGACTTTAACCTCGACTTCTTCCGCCGAAGGATAATCAGCCGCTTGAGCCTGCGCGCCGAATGTCAAGCACGTTGCCGCGATTAGTGTTGCGAATAATTTTTTCATGAGCTTAACCTTTCGTGAACATGTCGAAGAGAACTTGCGGATCTTTGGTCGTGTAAGCTTTCTGCAAATCTTCCTCGGAGTATTCCATGGTAATCGTCGCGAGGTTCGCGATAATCGCCAAGTGGTCGTCGCCCTTGCCCGCGATACCGACGATTAAGTGCGCGGTGTTTTCGTCGGAGAATTTGACGCCTTGCGGATATTGCATGACGACCAAACCGGTTTTGATGACGTGTTTCTTAACAGCGTTCTCGCCGTGAGGAATCGCTATACCTTGACCGATGTACGTGGAGATGTCGCGTTCACGAGCCAACATGCCCTCGATATATTCCTTTTCGACGTAGCCGCTCTTGAAGAGGAGTTCGCCCGCCGCCTTGATAGCTTCTTCTTTGCTGACGGATTTCAAACCGACTTTAACGTTGTCTTTGAGCAGGACGCCTTCCTTGAGGGTCTGCGCGGGTTCATCTGCGCCGCCGCCGTCGCTAGCGGGAGCTTCAACGCCGCCGCCCTTCAAGCGTTCGCTGATGACATCATAAACATTGTTGTTGGTGAAGTCCTTAACCCAAATGTGTTCGGCTTGCGGAGAATCTGCGCGGGCGCGTTCAGCAAGTTTTTCGTGGCTGACGACGATTTGCGCGTCCTTAGGAATGTTGCCGATTGCGAAGTTTTTAACGGTGATATTTTTGTAGCCGTCCTTGTGGAGTTTTTTGCGGAGAGCAGCCGCGCCCAGTGCGCTTGAGCCCATGCCCGCGTCGCAAGCGTAGACGATAAACTTAATGTCCGCGCCGGCAACTTGTTTCTCGCCTTCGACAGACTGACCTTTGGAAGCCGCCTTCATGGATTTCATACTAGCCTGCGCGGCTTCGAGGGCGTCTTCCTTTTCTGCGTCAGCCGCAGCCGTCGCCTTGATAAAGATTGAACTGATTGCAAAGCTTACACCAGCCGCCGCCGCAACTGCTGCTACGTTTGCGAAATACGCGCCTGGAGCCGTCATAGCCATGATAGCGATAAAGGAACCAGGAGCCGCCGGAGCAACCAAGCCGCCGTTGAGGAGCGTCAAGGTGAACACGCCCGTAATGCCGCCCGCCATGACTGCAAGAATCAGCGTGGGTTTCATGAGGACGTAGGGGAAATAAATTTCGTGAATGCCGCCGAAGAAGTGAATGATAACCGCGCCGGGTGCAGAACCTTTAGCATTGCCGACGCCGAACAGTGAGTAAGCAAGGAGCACGCCCAAGCCGGGGCCGGGGTTCGATTCAATCATGAAGAAAACCGACTTGCCGACTTCCTGAGCTTGTTGCATGCCCAGCGGAGTGAAGACGCCGTGGTTGATTGCGTTGTTGAGGAACAAAATCTTCGCGGGCTCGACCAAGATTGAAACGAGCGGAAGAAGTCCCGCGCTGACGATTGCACCGACCGCCGAGGCAAGCCCATCAGTGATGCTGGAGACAATCGGACCGACGAAGCTGTAAGCCGCGCAGGCGAGAATGCCGCCGATAATGCCCGCCGAGAAGTTGTTGACCAACATCTCGAAGCCGCCAGGGATTGAATCTTGCGCCGCCTCGTCGAACTTTTTAATCGCGATACCGCCAATCGGACCCATAATCATTGCGCCCATAAACATAGGAATATCTGTGCCGACGATAATGCCCGCTGTGGCAATCGCGCCAACGACGCCGCCGCGGTGACCGTTGACGACCTCGCCGCCCGTGAAGCCGATTAACAGCGGCAACAACCATTTTGCCATAGGTCCTACTAATTCTGCCAGACCCTCATTGGGAATCCAGCCGGCAGGGATAAAGAGTGCTGTGATAAAACCCCAAGCAATGAACGCGCCGATATTTGGCATGACCATCGCGCTGAGGAAGCGACCAAATTTTTGCATCGCCTCTTGCATGGATAACACCTCCAAAAATAGCTACTAGCTGTTAGCTGTTAGCTCCTAGCTGACAACCAAAAGCTAAATTAATCCTATGCTGAATTCTAATCGCCGATATGCCGCTTGGCAAGCAAAACAAGTTGCACAGCGTCCATTGTGTCTGCAGACAAAATTTTACAGTGGGCAACTTTGCACCTATTTTTGTCCATAAAAAAAATCGCCTCTCCTAGTTACAGAGAAGCAGTAAAATTTATATGTTGAAGGGTTTGCTTACATTTCGCCACGAGAGGCGCGTTCCGCTAGGTCTTTGACAATCTGCGGATAAATTTTATCGAGTTTCCAGCTGTAGAGGACGAGGATAACCGCCGCCCAAATTATCAAGACGCCGTAGCAGTAAATCGAAACAATCATATCGACTGCGCTTTGCGGTTGAACAACATCTGCTGCGGTCGAGGAAATATATCCCGCCATAGTGAGCAAACCAGTTAAAATCGCGCTAACTAAACCGCCGCCAATTTTGTTGCCAACCGAGCCGCCGCTGAATACCAAACCTTCCGGTCTGACATGATATTTCCATTGAGTATAATCTACGACGTCTCCGAAGAAACCAAATATAACTGAATTTAATGGTGCAAAGAATAATCCGCGAACGAAACAACTAAACATAAGCCAATCCGGATCGAGCGGCGCAACCATTACGAAAATCAAATGACCGATAAACGCGAGAATAATTCCGTACAAACTCATTGTTCGTTTGCCAAATTTTTTGAGGAGCGTCGGGCAAATGATAATCGTCGCGATAACCGTCGTAAAAGTTTCAACTAAGAATAAGAAGCTGAAATAAGTATCGTCCATCATAACGTATTTGCAATAGTAGGGAAGAATCGTGCCGGTGAATAGCGCGATTGTCGCTTGGAAAGTCCAAAGCCCCGTCGCCAGCCAAAAATATTTATTCGTGCCGATTGCCTTCAATCCGACTTTCACAGGAACTTTATCGCCCTTTTCGCGAGCCTCAAGTTTAACTGTCTCTTCGCATTTATAAAAGCAAATGAGTAACAGCAGGAATGCAACGACTGCCCAAATCGACATAACTTTAACCCAAGCCATTTGATCATCGCCGAAAATTTTAATCAGCGGAAGAGTTGCCGAGACCGATAAAATTTTTCCGAGCGGTGAAAGTGCCATACGCACGAGAGATAACATATCGCGTTCATGAGAAAGCGGCGTCATGAGTGCGGAAAGTGCGCCGTAAGGTAAATTTAACGCCGTGTAACAAACTGTTGTACAGAAATTGTAAGTTACGAAGATATAAGCAAATTGCATCGTCTCCGTACCCTGCGGCACCATGTACATTAAAACGATTGAGACCGCGAACGGAATGCTCGTCCACAAAATCCAAGGGCGCGCTTTGCCCCATCTTGATTTTGTCCGTTCGACGATAAGCCCCATTATGACATCAGAGAAGCCGTCAAAACAACGAGATAATAGCATGACCGAGCCGACGATTGCCGGAGAGACGCCCGCATAATCTGTATAAAAGAACGTCAAGATACCCATTGCGCCCCAAACGACGTTACAGGACGTATCGCCAAGCCCGTAAGCTACTCGCGTGAACCAAGATAGCGGTTGAGCATTTTGCGCGGGCATTGCCTGTGCATTTGTAGCCATTGTAATTTTCCCCCAATCTTAAAAATAGTGATTAGTAAAAAGTGGTTAGCGATTAGAATTACACTTCTCACTAACCACTAATCACCAACCACTAATCACTTATTTAAAGCCAGCCTTGCGCAGATTTTCACGCCCGATTTTTGCAAGCTTGAGCGGCAAGTCGAACGACTTAACAGGGAACAAATCCTGCTCGACGACGCACCAGCCATCATAATTTTTCTCGACGAGAGCTTCATAAAACTTTTTGAAATCTATGCTGCCCTTGCCCGGCTCAACCATAATGTCTTCGTAAACGGCGCGGGCAAACGACCATTTTTCTTCGTCCATTTTCTTTTTGACGGCAAGATCGCAATCTTTAATGTGGATATAAGGAATTCTGTCAGCGTGCTTTTTGTAGAAGGAAATAGGCTCGCCGCCGCCGTAAACGTGATGTCCCGTGTCAAAGCACAGGTCAACGGTCGTATCGTTCAAAAATCTTTCAATATCCGCTTCGGTTTGAACATGCGAATCAACATGCGGGTGAAACACTCCGACAAATCCATTAGCCGCGACACGGTCAGCGCATTTTTGAACGTTGCCCGCATATTTTTTCCATTCCTCGTCGCTAAGGTTAGGATTCATTGCAATTTCGCCCGTCTCAAGGTCGGTGTACATGGGCGGCAAGAGGACGATATATTTCGCCGACGGAAAACTTTTCAGCAAGGCGGCAATATCGTCGATTGTCTTGCACATTTCCTCAACGTTTGCATCGTCAAGAAAATTTCCGCCAACAGTCGCGCCAACCAAAGTCAAGCCGCGAGCGTCAATCGCATTTTTCAAAACTGCGGGATCGTCATTGGGCATATAACCCCACGGTCCGATTTCGCAACCTTCATAGCCCGCGATTTTCATTTCGTCGAGGCAACGCCACCACGGCGGCTCTTTTTCGTGTTCAGGAAACCATACGCCCCAAGAATCGGGCGCAATGCCAACTTTGATAGCCATCGTTAAATCTCTCCTTATTTGCTAATTTTTTGAATTGACTTGCCCAAACTCCAAAAATTATAATTGCGTTGAAAAAATTTTGAGGAGGTCGCAAGCCGTGAAGATTGTCGATAAAGGCGTCCTTGAAACTTCGTTCATAGACTTTTCTCAGCCGTCGGAGTTCGCCAAAAAAGCTCTTCTTTATCCCGGAGACTTCGGGCATTATTTTTGCAACGGCGATTATCGAATTGAGCGCGAGTCGCTGAATCTGTTCTTGATGTTTTACGTTTTGAGCGGCAGTATTTTTGTTAAGACGAAAATTTTTGACGTGAATGCCAAAGCGGACGAAATTATCTTGCTTGATTGTCGTGAGCCGCACATTTACGGTTGCGCTGACACGGGAGAATTTTTATGGTTTCATTTCAATGGAGTTGCCGCCAGTCCTTATGTCGAGCATCTTTACGAGAAAAGCGGCATTCACTATCGTGGCGTCCGTGCGGAAAATCTTCGTTTGCGTTTTCAAGAAGTTATTTCTGCCGCCGCTAAACCGCTTGTCAATGAACCTGTCGTATCGCACAACATTGACGGGATTTTAACTGCGCTTGCCGCTGAAAGTGTTGTTACGATTAATGAATTGCTTCGCCCGACTCTTGAATACATTGCCAATCATTTTGACGAATCAATTTCGATTGAGGAGCTCGCCGCTTTATCGCTTATGAGCCCCTCCAATCTAATCAGGTATTTTCGCCGCTGTTTAGATGTGACGCCGCACGAATATATTTTGCTCTATCGGCTTAAGCAATCCAAACGCCTTTTGGTTTCGACGACGGATTCAATCGAGCGCATTGCCGAGCTTTGCGGTTTTAACAGTGCATCGCATTTTGCCCGCGCTTTCAAGAAGGAAAATCACATGACGCCCAAAGAATTTCGCTCAATCGGAATTTAATTATTTAACGTCAACCCAATTACGCTCTTTTGCAGATTTGAGGATAGCGGCAACAGTGCGGTCAATCTTGTAACCGAATTCAAATGTGCAATCGTACTTCGTGCCTTTGGTTATCGCGCTAAACAGTTCGTGAGCCTCAAGAACTTTCATATCATTATAAGCAATGGCAATGCCGCCGGCGGGCTGGAACGCGCTGTAACCTTTATGCAGAGGATTAAGGAAAACTTTTCTGAAGCCGCGATCAACTTCCTCATCGCTTTGGAAATAAACTTGAACTTCGCCCATGCGTTCGAGGTCGTAAATAACGGAGCCTTTGGTGCCTTGAATTTCATAAGCCAGATAATTTTTGCGACCGGTGGCGACGCGGCTTGAGGAAATCATGCCTTTTGCGCCGTTTGCATATTCAATCATAAAGCTGATAATGTCCTCGTTTTCGACGGGAGCCATTTCAGAGGAGCCTTTAGCTTTGGGGCGTTCGGGAAAAATCGTCGTGGTCATTGCGTTGACGGCTGAAATGTCGCCCATAATAAATTGCGAAACACTCAAAAGGTGCGAGCCTAAATCGCCCAATGCGCCGCAACCTGCGAGTTTATTAATATGTCTCCAAGTTATCGGAAGAGTCGGGTCGAGAAGCTGATCTTGATCGTAGCGACCGATAAACAGCATAATTTGACCGAGCTTGCCGCTTTGCACGAGTTCGCGGACGTAAGCATTGGCGGGGTTCTGCGTGTTGTTGAAGCCGACGTAATTGATGACGCCTTTTTTAGCGGCGAGTTCGGCAAGTTCTTTGGATTCGGCGGCGGAAATGGACAGCGGCTTTTCGCAGTAAACATTTTTGCCTGCCTCCAGCGCGGCTTTTGCAACTTGATAGTGGAAGGCGTTGGGCGTGGCAATATCAACCAAATCAATGTCGGGATCGTTGACGAGAACTTTCCAATCGTCAGTCACGCGGTTGAAGCCGATTTTTTCTTTGGCGACTTTGGCACTTGCGGCGTTATTGTCGGCAACCATCTCGAAGACGGGCACGCCGTATTCCGGACCGAAGAGCATTTGCTCGTTGAGCATCGCGCTTGAATGTGCTTTACCCATCCAACCTGCGCCAACCAGACCGATACGAATTTTTTTCATCTTAGTGACCTCCTAAAAATTTTTGTTTGTTTATGTTGACGCAAGTATAAATTTTATGGCGGCGAAAGTCATTTCAACGATTTTCCAAATCCTGTACAAAATTTATCAAACGTTTGCTCGCCGATTGTAGCTCCAACAAAATTTTTATCGCCGTCCTTTTGCTTGACAAGGCAACTTTGCAAGTTATAATTTAAGTAAAGTATAGGAGGAAAGGACGTTGCCTTATGGATGTCGACGAGGTTGTTGAAAAAAGTTTCTTGCGACCGATAGACAACACGTCGGTTGTGCAACAAGTTATTGACCGTTTGACGTACGCGATGATTTATAAAGAACTGCGCCCCGGCGACAAATTGCCGACGGAAATGGAATTGGCAGCAAGTTTCGGCGTCGGGCGCAACTCAATACGCGAGGCGATAAAAATTTTAGTCTCGTTTGGCGTGCTGGATATTCGCCGCCCCGAAGGAACATTCGTAGCCAACGGCTTTTCGGACAAGATGATTAACCCACTGCTCTACGGAATAATTCTCGACCAATCGGATTCGCTCGACAATCTCAAGGAGTTGCGAGAGTGGGTTGACTTTGGCATTTTGGAATTGGCGATGGAGAAGGCGGAGCCCGAAGATTTATTTCAGCTGGAGGAGCAGCTGAACAACTTGCTGACGGAAATTGACGGCGGCAACGCGGAAAAAGTTTTCGTGGCGGACGATAATTTTCACGAGGCGATTTCGACGGCGGCGCATAATTCTCTGCTTGGACAAATCGCAAAACTCGTTCGGACTTTGACCAGCGAAATGCGCATGAGCACTATCAGCAACATGATAAAAATCGGCAAGAGCGATGAACTCAAAAAGGCGCACGAAGATTTATTCAACATTGTCAAATTTAAAGACGATAAATCCGCGCGCAAACTGCTCGTCGAAGGATATTTTTATCGATACAACGTTTTACGCAAGTAATCAAACCTCCCGCGCAGGGAGTTTTTTTTATTTGACACGGACTCGGCTTCAACATTAGAATAAAAAAAATTTGTGGCGGAGGTGACATCATGAAAAAATTTCTGGCGGCAATCTGCGCGGCTGGATTTTTAATCAGCGGTTGC
>JAFPVP010000015.1 GCA_017412925.1 Selenomonadaceae bacterium | reverse complement strand
CAGGGCGATAATCTTGCGCTTAAAATCGGAAGCCATATCAACGACGAAAAAACGTTGATGACAAAGTTCACGTAAAGCGACAATGTTTTCCGGCGCGACTTGAGAGTAACGCCCGAAACGAATAACTTCGGCGACAATCAGTGCCTCAATAGTGTCGTTCTTGGTCTGGCGCAGATACATGTTGCGCAAAGCGTCGGATTGCAAAGGATTGATAACGTGAACATTTTGCCCTTCTTGACGCAAATGCGCGTAAAGCGGCAACCAATAATAACCTTTTGCTTCCATGCCGAATTCTAAGGGAGCGTAAAGTTTTCTTACCTCGTCCATAAGCTTTAGAAAACCAGTGTGAGAGTTGGCGAACCGAATCCGCTTGACGAGAATTTTACCGCTTGAATCAATGATTGCCGCTTCGTGAAAACGTTTGGCAATGTCAATGCCGACTATTTAAAACAACCTTTCGGACAATTACTCTG
Organism: Selenomonadaceae bacterium; assembly: GCA_017412925.1. GTDB lineage: Bacteria > Bacillota > Negativicutes > Selenomonadales > Selenomonadaceae > Quinella. The sequence goes on along the minus strand of JAFPVP010000015.1, from coordinate 12,636 downwards.
ATTGCTACGGTTCAAAACCTGTTTAGCAATAAGAAGACACAACTTCAGCCGGCTCATTATTCCGCAGGTCAGAGTCTTCACTCTCAATGAAGTGGACAGCACCACATGGAGGTTGAAAGGAGAAATCTGTCCGCGCTTGGATTTTAGCAAAACCCTTTCGGGTTTTAATGATTACTTTTGTATAACAGGAGGTGTTTTAAATGGCTGACATCACCACTACCAAACGTTCTTTGCAGATTACTGCCACTTATTCTAACGGCGATTCCAAGCTCCTCGTTGTCGATAACGCCGCTGATTCTATCGTCGCCAGCGACATTGCTGACCTTGAATCTTTCCTCGCCAGCAATCGCAAAGACCGTTCTCGACTTGTCCTAAAGGAGGTGTAATCCATGACTAATTCCGTTTCCAAAGCCGACGTTAAATGGTTTGTAAAGCAGGTCGTCATTGAGTGGGATAAGCGCAACCTCGCTAAGTTCGCGCCCAATTCCACCGTCAAATTCCGTTAAGTCCGAAGTCGCTAATATAATTTTGGAGCAACTCGCTAAGGATAATAGTTCTACCTTTGATGCTCAAAACGTCTTCGATATTTTCGATTAATGCCCAATAAGGAAGAGACTAAAAATCTCCTGCGCTCCTTCATTGCAACGTTCTCGACGCTAATCAGGCAGAGCTCTGCACAGCGTTTTAATCTTGCTTAGAATTCAGCAGGCGGCACAGTGGAAAAGTTTAATTAATTAGCGGCTCTTGACCTAATAAAAAAATTCCACTCAGACGGCAGAAATTTATCAAACAAATATTCCCACGCCCGCGCTTGAAAACTTTTATTCGATAATGCAAGTTGCTGTTGCGAAGTCGTGCGCGTGACTTAGGCTTAAGAAAATTTTTTTAGCTTGAGCCAAGTCAGCCGCCCGCCCGCGCAATTTTATTTGCGGTGCTCCGCGCTTGTCGTTGTAAATTTCAACGTCCGTCAGCGGCAACAAAATTCCCAAGTCCCACGCTTGAAAATTTTTTATTCGATAATGCAAGTTGCCGTTGCGAAGTCGTGCGCGTGACTTAGGCTTAAGAGAATTTTTTTAGCTTGAGCCAAGTCAGCCGCCCGCCCGCGAAGTTTTATTTGCGGTGCTCCGCGCTCGTCGTTGTAAATTTCAACGTCCGTCAGCGGCAACAAAATCCCCGTGCCCAACGCCTTAAAAAAAGCCTCCTTAGCGGCAAATCTTGCGGCGTAGGAGGCGGCGGAATTTTTCCCGCGACTTTCACAATAAGCTTGTTCGTTTTCCGTGAAGACGCTGTTTTTAAAATTTTTCTTGCTGACGGCTTTGCGCACGCGCTCAATTTCGATAATGTCCGTGCCCAGCCCGCTAATCATTTCGCGACCAAGTCAACGTCTGTCTGCTGGCGGAAGCCTTCGTTCGGATTGAAGGAGAGCGTTCGGGCAATTAAAATTTCGACGCGACGATTTTTCTGTTTATTATCGGGCGTGTCGTTCAGGGCAATCGGGCGATATTCACCGTAGCCGATAGCCGAAAAGCGAGCTGGATTTAGATTCTGATTAATCGACAGCAAATATTTCATGAACGTCATCGCACGCACGGAGCTAAGCTCCCAGTTCGAGGGGAATTGCGCGGTATTAATCGGGTCGGTGTCGGTGTGTCCGCTGATTAAAACTCGTTCGGGCACCTCCGCCAAAAGCCCCGCCACTATCGGGCCAATGCGCTGTGATTCGGGAACCAAATCCGCTGAACCCGACGGGAACAACGCCCGCTCCTTTATCCGAATCATCAAGCCTTCTTCCGCCATTTGCGTCGACAGCTCGTCCTGCAAATTGTTTTGCTGAATGTATTCTTCCAACTTCTGCTGCAAGTCTTGCAGTTGCTGATTCTCTTGCAGATAAGCCGCGTTGCCTTGGTCTTCGGACGTGATAATTTCGCGTTGCATTGAGTTGGAAGGTCCCGCCTTGTCGAAGAATGAAGGACCGCCCATGTTAAACGCCGCCGTGAACGCCTGCGCCATCTGCACGAGTTTTGTTTGGTCAGTCTGCGAAATCGCGAACAGGCAGATAAACAACGCCAATAAAAGTGTCATCAAGTCGGAGTACGGAAGGAGCCAAGCCTCGCTGGCTTCTTCTTCGTGTTTCTTAGCATGTTTTTTTCGCGCCAATTCAAATCACTCCTCACTTGTTGCTGATGCCTTCGCGTTCGCCCTGCGGAATGTAAATCATAAGTTTGGATTCAATTTGCGTGGGAGAGTCGCCCGCCTGCAACGAGAGAATTCCCTCCATAATCATGCGCTTGTGGCTGACTTCGTTCTCCGATTTAATTTTGAGTTTGTTAGCGAACGGGAGCCAAAGGACGTAGCCGGTAAAAATGCCCAAGATTGTTGCGACGAACGCCGCCGCGATTGAGTGACCGAGCTTTTCAATATCGTTCAAGTTGCCAAGTGCCGCGATAAGACCGACGACCGCGCCCAAAACGCCCAGCGTCGGAGCATAAGTTCCCGCCTGTGAAAATATCGAGCGCATTTCAGCATGACGTTGCTCCATGATTGTCAGCTCCGCGTCCAAAACGTCGCCGACGAATTCGGGATCCATGCCGTCGATAACCATGCTCAAGCCGTTGCGGAAGAACGGGTCTTGAATTTCTTCGACGCGGCTTTCCAAGCAAGAATACCTTCGCGGCGGGCGAGTTGCGACAGCTCAACGAAAGTCTGCACGAGTTCGCCTTTGCTCTGCTCCTCGCTGCCTTGAATCAAAAGTTTAAAAAGCGTCGGCACTTTCGATATTTGCTCCATAGTGAAAGCGTTAAAAATACAAGCGACCGTTCCGCCGATGATGATAAGGAACGCGGCGGGGTTGTTCAATGCCGTCAGCGGCGCGCCCTTTAAAATCATGCCGACGAAGACGGAGATTATACCGCCAATCAGCCCTATTACTGTAGATTTTTCCAAAACAGCAGCCTCCTCCTCAAGCTGAAAACTTCCACACCAAAAAATTTTCTATCGTGTCGAATCGTTAAATTCCTGTTCAATATCAGAAAAAAAAATCCTGCCGCCGCGAAAAATTTTAGTATTCTCAAGTCACGTCGACGACGCGGCACTGATAAGCTCCATGAACGCGCGGAATTTTTTTTGCGGGCTGTCCGTAAGTCTCCAGCAACTCGAAAACGTATTTCATGACGACGGCGACGGGAATTTTTTTCATGCAAGCAAGATTGTCGTCGCCTGCGCGGGGGCAAGTGTGTTGCCCGCAAGGGTGACACGGCTCTGGCGACCTAATCAGAATATCTTTGGCGTCGTAGGGAAAAAAGCCAGGCACCGGCGACGCGCCGAACATCGTGACAATCGGAATATTTCGCGCAACGCCGACGTGCATAGGGCCGGAGTCTGTCGTCAAAAATAAAACGCAATTATCAAGGAAGCCCGCGAGCACAGCCAAAGAAAATTCGCCCGTGAAAATTTTCAAGCGGTCGCTGTCCTTGTGGCGCATTTGCTGAACGCAACCGGAAACAATTTCCCTGTCCATCGTCCCGCCCAAAAATGCAATTCCGTAGCCGCGCTCAATCAAAATATCTGCGCACTCGGCGAAGTAAGAATCAAGCCAGCGTTTGGTCAGCCAGCTCGCGCCGATATTGAACGCGATAACTTTTTTGTCGCCGAAATTGTCGCGGAAAATTTTTTCAGCCGCGCGGGCAGTCTCGTCGCTTATCCACATTTCCAAGCCGTTGTCGAAAATTTTTTCCACGCCGCAAGCTTGTTGCAGAACGTCGAAATGCGAACGGACTTGATGTTGAGAGCCGGGCACGTATTCGATTTTAAAGCCGTGTTTGATGTGGCGAGCAATCGACGGATTCGGCAGAACTTTATCGAACAGGAGCGCGAAGCCGGGCTTGGAGTAGCCGACGATTTTTTTCGCGCCGCTGAAAGCCGCCAAAGCACTCGCCCGTTCGTTTCTGTGCAAATTTATCACGAGGTCGAATTTCTCCGCGCGGATTTTAAAAATAAATTTAACGAAGCTCGGCAAGTGGTCGTCGATTCCCTTTTTGTCAATTAAAATGCAATCGTCGAGGTTTTTGTTGAGTTGCACAAGGTCGCCAAGTTTTTTATCTGCCAGCAACGCCAAATGCGCCGTCGGGAAATTTTTTCTCAGCGTGGTCAGGGCGGGCGTCACCAACATCAAGTCGCCCAAGTGCATTAAGTTTATCACGAGAATTTTCATAACGCGGAAAAATTTATCACGGACGGGCGAAAAAATCAATGGCGTATGCTATAATGTGCGCGAAATTTATCTGGAGGAGGAAAAAATTTTGGCTATCGAGAAGGTAAAGAAATATTTCGCGGAAATTGGCGAGCCCGAACGTGTGATTGAATTTGAACAGTCGACGGCGACAAGTGAACTCGCCGCGCAGGCTCTCGGCTGTGAAGTCGGAAGAATTGCTAAAACAATTTCAGTTTTCGTGGACAAAAAGCCCGTGCTGATTCTGATGTCGGGCGACATGAAACTTGACAATAAAAAATTCAAGGCGCAATTCAACTGCCGCCCGCACATGATTCCCGTCGACGAGGTGGAAAATTTAATCGGGCACGCGGTCGGCGGCGTTTGTCCCTTTGCCGTCAACGCGGGCATTCCGATTTACCTTGACGCCTCGCTGAAAAGATTCGACGTGGTTTATCCCGCCGCCGGCAACGATAAAAGTTGTGCGCGATTCGAGATTGACGAGCTGGAACGCTACATAAAAAGCGCGGGTTGGGTTGACGTTGCAAAGGCTAAATAAATTCGGTATAATTTTCGCGGAAAGGATGAACGACATGAAACTTAAAAATTTTTTCGCGGGGATTGTGTCGGCAATACTGATTTTTTCTGCGAGTCCGGCTTTTGCTTACGAAGACGACGGCGAAATTATAAAGGAAGTCCCGACGGAAATTTATATGTGGGTGCAGTCGACGCCGCGCGGCAATTACTGGTTCAATCATCAAGCGGCGGGCTATAAAATCCGCGAGGACGGCACGTTAGATTTGAATACGCTGATGGTGCCGACGGTTTGCATTTACGATAACATTCAGATTGAAGACGTGATTCAGAAGCGACGTTGGAAGCGGCTTTCGCTCAAAGGTTACGACAGGCTTGCTGGTCGCGCGGATTATTTAAAATTTGATTTGGTTAATGTGACGGTGCAAGTTGTCGAGCGCGTGGATTTGGACGACACGTGGGCGGCTCTGGATAAAGATACGTCAGGCGAGCCGATAGATTTAAAAACTTTGCCGAGCACGGATTTGCGCTACAATTTTTATCGGACGATTTTGGAGTGGGCGCGCAACCACAACGAATTGATAATCGGGCGTTCAAAGGGACGCTTGAGCGAAGAGGACGGCGATTTACCCTTGAACGAGGTGCCGATTAACAAAATTTTTATTCCGCCCGCCGTCAACGATTAAAAAATTCTTGACAGCAAAAGATTTGAATGATAAACTTCGCTGTACTGCGGAGAGTTGTCCGAGTGGCTTAAGGAGCACGACTGGAAATCGTGTGTTACGTTGATAGCGTACCGAGGGTTCAAATCCCTCACTCTCCGCCACCAATCTTGAAAGTTCCAGCTGTGAACGCAGGGACTTGGTTTCGCCGAACACTAACTGTACTGACAATCCCGCCAGGGCATACGCAGCAACGGGAGGTTATTGTAGCGCAGCTTCGGTTTGAGGTCAGGTCTTTGCGTTGACAGCTGAAATTTTTTTTTGCAAGGAGGGAAAAATATTTCATGGCATATGAGGCACTTTATACACGCGGACGCCCGAAAACTTTATCGCAACTAATCGGGCAGGAGCATATCTCAAACGCATTGGCGCGGGCAATTTCCGCCGGCAAAACTTCGCACGCATATCTTTTGGTCGGCACGCGCGGCACCGGCAAAACTTCCACGGCGCGACTTTTATCCAAGGCGATGAATTGCGAACGGGTTCACGAGGCGCAACTTGCCGGTCGTCCGCTTGATAAAAAAGAAATCCCCTGCAACAAATGCGATTCCTGTAGAAATTTTGATTCGTCGCCCGACAGCGTGGAATTCGACGCGGCATCAAATCGTTCTGTCGAGGACGTGACGCGCCTTTTATCGACGGCTTATCTTGCGCCGTTGCGCGCCCGCGTCAAAACATTCATAATCGACGAAGTGCACATGCTGTCGTTCGAGGCGGTCAACTCAATCTTGAAACTAATCGAGGAGCCGCCGCCCAACGTGGCATTTTTCTTGGCGACAACCGAGCTTAACAAAGTGCCAATGACAATCCGCTCGCGCTGTCAAGTTTTAAATTTCCGGCTGATACCGCAAGCGACAATCGCGCCGTATCTTTTGACATTGGCAAGACGTTTGAACGTGACATTGCACGAAGACGCCGCAAAAAAAATCGCGCGGCTGGCGGAAGGTTCCATGCGCGACGCCTTAACTTATCTTGACCAGTGCTACGCCATGGCGAACGGGGAAATCACTTTGGAAAATGTCAACGAGACGCTCGGCTTAATCTCCGACGAAAATCTTGACGACATAATTTCTGCCATAAAAGCTAAGGACAGGGCGGCGGTCGGCGGCGCGATAACGCGGGCTTTTCGTTCGGGCTTGGCGGCAAATATCATTGCCGAATCGCTAATCACGCGGCTCAGGGATATTGAATTCGACATGCTCGACAAGGGCGACAGAAATTTTTCCGAACTTGACAAAATAATTGACGCCTTGCGGGCGGCACTCGGCGAAATGTACGGCTCCGGCATTCCCGATATTATTTTGGAAATGACGCTGATGAAACTCGCCGCGCCCGTTCAAAGTTTCGTTGCGCCGCCAACCGTGCAAATTTCTGCGCCGCGTGGAAATCTTGACGCAGGGCAAAAAATTTTTTATGATACGTTGGAAGTTTTGAACGGGGAAGATAAAGTTTTGGCGGCTGCGGTGGATAAGGCAGTCGTCACGGGCTTTGCGGACGATACGCTGACTTTGGGCTTTAAAAATAAAACGGTGTCTAGTTTGTTCGACACGAACAGCAGGGCGCAATTCGAGCAAGCGGTTACGAAATTCGTCGGGCGACCGATAAAAATTTCCGTCGTCGTCGATGAAAATTTGCCGCCGCCGGTGCTCAGCAGATTGCCCGAACCCGACCGCTCAAATTTGGCGAACGCGATAAAAACTTTTCAAGCGTCCGACGCCACGAAAATTAATGATTAAGGAGAGATTTTGATGGCACAGCAAGGATTCGATTTGAACGCGATAATGAGGCAAGCGCAGATGTTGCAGCGCAGTTTCGAGGAGAACAAAGCGCGGCTCAAGCAGGAAACTGCCACGGCGCAAGTTGGCGGTGGCATGGTCAGCGCGACGGTCGACGGAGAAAAAGTCGTTAAGGAAATTAAAATCGCGCCTGAACTCGTGCAGGACGGCGATGTCAGCGCGATTGAAGATTTGGTTGTCAGCGCGGTCAATGCTGCCAATGCTGAAATGGACAAGAAAATTTCGGCGAATATGTCAGCGTTCGCGGGCAATGCGCTCGGCGGCTTGGGCAATCTCGGAGACCTCGGCAACATGAATGATTTAATCGGAAAGTTCTTGGGTGGCGGCAAGGCGTAAAAATTTATGAGTTCAAAAGCAATGGCGGCTCTTGTCGAGTCGCTGACAAAACTGCCGGGCGTCGGTACGAAAACTGCCGCTCGGCTTGCTTATCATATCGCGGCGATGAAGGCGGACGACGTGGAGAATTTGGCGGCGGCGATTCGTTCCGTCAAGCTTGACACTCGCGCCTGTGAAATTTGTTTCAACACGATTGACGCCGATAAAAATATTTGCGACATATGTGCTTCCACCAAACGCGACGGGAAAATTATTTGCGTTGTCAAGGACGCCAAAGACTTGGACGCTATCGAACGCGCGGGAACTTTCGACGGGAAATATCACGTGACGGGCGGATTAATTTCTCCGCTGGCGGGCGTTTCGCAGGAAGATATTCATTTGCGCGAACTGATAAAGCGCGTGGGCGACGAAAAAATTGAGGAAGTTATCATCGCGTTTGAGCCGACGGTTGAAGGCGACGCGACGGCACTTTTTATATCGCGGCTGTTAAATCCCGCCGGCGTCAAAGTAACGAAACTTGCGCGGGGTTTGGCGGTGGGCGCGGATTTCGCAGGAACTGACAGCTTAACGATAGCCAAAGCAATAGAAAATCGCGTACCGGTTTAAAAATTTTTGCTCCCGACAGCGGGGGCGATTTTTTTTGCAAGAATGAACTTTATCTGGTATGATTAGAAAAATTTTATCGAGAGGATTGGTTCGTTATGAAAGTCAGGAAAGCCGTTATTCCCGCCGCAGGTTTGGGCACGAGATTTTTGCCCGCGACGAAATCTCAACCTAAAGAAATGTTGCCGATTGTCGATAAGCCGACGATTCAATACATAATTGAGGAGGCGGCGGCCGCCGGCGTCGAAGATATTATCGTCGTGACGGGCAGAAATAAACGTTCGATTGAAGACCACTTCGACCGCTCGATTGAATTGGAAATGGAGCTGGAGCGCAAGGGCAAGGAAGAAATTTTGCAGATGGTCAAAGCCATTCCCGAAATCGCCAATATTCATTTTATCCGCCAAAAGCAACCGCTCGGCTTGGGACACGCCGTCTTGACTGCCAGCCATTTTATCGGCAATGAACCTTTTGCCGTCCTGCTCGGCGATGATGTCGTCGTCGCTCGCAAGCCCGTCCTCCAGCAGATGGTCGAGGTCTTCAACGAATATAAAACTTCGATTCTGGGCGTGCAGGAAGTTTCGGAGGAAGTCGTCCACAAGTACGGCATTGTCGATTGCCGGCACGTAGACGAGAGCATTTATAAAGTTAAAGATTTGGTCGAGAAACCTGCGCGGGAGGCGGCACCGAGTCGCATTGCGATTTTGGGCAGATATATTTTGACGCCGACGATTTTTGCTTACCTTGAGACGCAAGAGCCTGGCGCGGGCGGCGAAATTCAGCTGACCGACGGACTTAAAAGGCTGGCTCGCAACGAGGCAATGTACGCTTACATTTTCAAGGGGCACCGCTACGACGTGGGCACGAAGATGGGCTTCCTTCAAGCGAACATTGAATTTGCCCTGCGCAACCCCGAAATCGCCGACGACTTGAAAAATTATCTCGCCGCCCTGCATGACAATATGGAGCAAATGCTCGATTACGATTAACCCGCTTTGATTTTTACGGGGGAAGTTTTTATGTTTAAAAAAAGATGGCGGAAAATTTTAGCAGCGTCGCTGGTCGTCGGCACTTTGACTTTCGCGCCCGAAATTTACGACGTGGAAAATTTTTCCGTCGTTCATGCGGAAGTTAAACTTTATACGGCGATGGGCGTCGATTACGGCAACGAAATTGAATCGCAGGAAATTGTAAAGTTGCGCGCCCGCGACAAGGCGATTAAAAATGCCGTCAAGCAAGCCGGCGTTTATCTTAAAAGTTATTCGCGCTCCGTCAACAGCGAGCTGACCGACGATGAAATACTTGCGATAACCAGCAACGCTTATGAACTCGTCGGCGAACCAAAATATAATCGCGTTATCAAACAGGTTTCAGACCAAATCACGCTGATTGTTTGGGAGGTAACGGTTGATGTCAACGTCGACGACGCCGAAATTAAAAATTGGCGTAAGCGTGACAGCACCGACCGTTCCAAGCTGATTAGTCAAACCCGCGACGCAAACGAGGCCGCCGCCGATAACGAACGCAAAGTTGAAGACCTGCGCAAGCGTGCAAACAATATCACCGACGAGGCGGAACGCGCCCAACTCAAAACGGAATTTGAACAGGTTGACAACGAATTTTTATTCAATCAAAAGGTCGAAGCGGGCAACAAAGCTACTTACAAGGGCGACTTCGACGCGGCGGAGAAATTTTACACAGAAGCTATCGAACTCAACCCGAACAATTCCGAGGTATACGTTAGCCGCGGCATGCTCTATTCTTCCAATATAATCGGAATCAAGTACGTTAATATGTTTAAGAACAAATCTCGCGGCAACAGCGCAAAGACTTATTATGAATTGGCTCTGACCGATTTGAACAAAGCGATTGAACTTAATCCTACCAATGCCGATAATTATGCTCTGCGCGGCTTTACTCACAGCAGTTTTAAAAAACATCAGCTCGCACTTAACGACTTTGCCAGAGCGTTGCAAATTAATCCTAACTGCCTAATCGCTTATACCTTCAGAAGCTTTCACTACAGCATTATTATGAAGGATAATAAATTGGCTTTGGCGGACTTGAATAAGGCGATTGAATTGCATCCGGAAAATCCCGCAGGTTACTCCATGCGTGCTTTGATTTACAAAAACGAGGAAAAATATGATTTGGCTCTCGACGACTTTAGCAAAGCCATTGAACTTGAACCCCATTCTCCGCATCATTACAGTTCGCGCGGCGATGTTTACAGGGAGCTGAAAATGTATTACAAAGCCATTGACGATTACACGAAATACATTGAACTGCAGACAGCCGAAGACCCAGAAGATATTTTGTTGCCTTGGGGCTATTATCATCGCGGCGAATGTTACGAGGCTATCGGCGAGACGGCAAAGGCTCAAGCGGACAAGAAAAAATACGAGGAATTGGAAAAGAAGTGATTCCATGATTAAATTTGTTCAGAATAAAAATCGCGGCGCGGAAGTCGACACGTCGGCTTATTCCTTCGCCGCAACGAAAAATATTCGCGCCCTTCACGAGTCGCTTGACGTTTACAACGAGACGCCATTGATTAAGCTTAAAAATATTTTTATCAAAGACGAATCAAAACGTTTCGGGCTGAAGGCTTTTAAGGGGCTGGGCGGAGTTTGGGCGATTTACAAAGTCATCAGCGATGAACTCGGCTTGAACAATCCCACGCTCGACGAAATTTTTTCTCACCGCGACGAACTTTCCGAAATGACTTTCATCACGACGACGGACGGCAATCACGGCAAAGGAGTTTCGTGGGCGGCGGGGCTTTTCGGTTGCAAATCGTTCGTTTACATGCCCAAAGGTACCGTCGAAGTTCGTGCGCAGGCAATTCGCGACGCCGGCTCTGCAAAAGTCACGATAACCGATTTAAATTACGATGACTGCGTTAAATTCACGGCGGCTTTGGCGGAGAAAAATCGTTGGCATTTGATTCAAGACACGTCGTGGGCGGGCTACGAAGAAATTCCCGCGCAAATCATGTTGGGCTATTCGACGCTGGCTTATGAGGCGTTGCGGCAAATGAATTATCAACGACCGACGCATATTTTCCTGCAAGCGGGCGTGGGTTCAATGGCGGGCGCGATTGCCGCAGTGTTCGCCGAAGTTTTTAAAGACAATCCGCCGCGAGTGACAATCGTTGAGCCGACGGAGGTCGCTTGCTTTTATGAGACGATGCGCATTGGCGACGGGAAAATTTATTCGGCGACGGGCAACGGGCAAACGATGATGGCGGGCTTGAATTGCGCGACGCCCTGCGAGCTTGCCTGGAAAATTTTAAGACGCTACGCCGCAGACACCGCGACAATTTCCGACGACGTGGCCGCCGACGCGATGAGAGTTTTAGCGGAAGAGAAAATTATTTCGGGCGAATCGGGCTGTGCGGGTTTTGCTCTGGCTAATGCCGCGTTGAATTCTCCTGACTTGCGCCGTGCACTTGAACTTGACGAGCACTCAATTATTTTTGTCATAAACACGGAGGGCGACACCGACCCCGAAAATTACAAAAAACAATTAAGAATGAGGAATGATTACGCTTTTAATTCCTAATTCCTAATTCCTAACTCCTAATTCCTAATTCCTAATTGAAAAAAAGGAGGCTTTACCATGAAGGCTTTTAAACTCTTACTTCTTCTGCCGATAATCGCGCTGATTGTCGGTTGCGGCGGCGAAAAAGCCGGAACTAACGCGACGCGCTTCGGCACGGGCGGCACGGGCGGCATGTATTACGCTTACGGCTCCGAGCTGGCGAAGTTAATGCAAGCCGAAGATAAAGGGCACGCACTCGACGTTAAGACAACCGCAGGTTCCGCCGCTAACCTTAGACTTTTGCGCGAAAAATTTCTTGACGTAGCGATAGTTCAAAGCGACACTCTTTCCAATGCCATTAACGGGCGCGGAGTATTTGCGGCGGCAGGTCCGGGCGTCGGTTATGCGGCAGTTGCGGGGCTTTATACTGAAGCTTGTCAAATTATCGTCGCTAAAAATTCCGGCATTATGGAAGTCAGCGACTTAGTCGGCAAAAGAGTTTCGGTCGGAGAGCGCGAATCGGGCGTTCTGCAAAATGCCGAACAAATTTTAATGGCGCACGGGCTAACTTTCGAGATGTTGGAGCCTAGCTATTTATCGTTCACGGACGCGGCATTAGCTCTTGAGAAGGGGCAAATTGACGCCTTTTCATAACGGCGGGCGCACCCACTGCGGCTATCGCTAATCTTGCGACGAAAAAGGAAATTCGGCTTTTGTCAATGTCTCCCGACGTTCAAAATAACATGATGAAGCTTTACAAGGGCTACACCCGTTGCACAATTCCCGCGAACACCTACGCCGGACAGACTGAAGATATTTCGACAATCGGCGTTAAGGCGGTTTTGGTCGCGAGCACAGATTTAAAAGACGACGAAGTTGCTTATCTTATCGAATT
>JAFPVP010000157.1 GCA_017412925.1 Selenomonadaceae bacterium | reverse complement strand
GGCAAATTCGGTTTCGGCGGCGGGCACGAGATAATTTTCCTCCTGCACGTAGTGAACATCGCCGATTGTGAAGCGTCCGCCCTCTTTAAAGAACGGCATTAAAATTTCTCCGTCGATTTCCCTGCCGCGCGCCGTCAAAGTTTCGTAAAGCGTTTGAGTTTCAAGCGGATAGTGACCGCGCAACGTCGAATCACAGCGGCTGACAATCATAAAATCCTTTCCGAACTTTTTAGCCGCCGCAAAGACACGTTCGGCGATTTTTTTATGTTCGGCGCGGGTTTTAGTCTCGGAAAAGGCGCGGGAATTCGTCAGGATAAAAAACATGGAATTTTTTTCGGCAAAACCCGCCGCGATAGCTTCCTCCGTCCAATCCGTGTAAACTGAAATGCCGTTGACAGTTTGAACGCCGGTTGGGTCGTCGTCGAGCACGATAATTTTTTTGTTGAAGTTTTTTAGAGCGTTTGCGAGCTCCGCACGATAAATTTTTTCGTCGACGCGCGGAATTCTGGCGAACAGCTCCGATTTTAAAACTTTAGCCACGATTAAAGCCTCCTTAAAAATTTTTCTTTCCTTTATCGGCACAGCAAGCTATAATGGACAAAAAATTTTGGCGTTTAATTTCTCAGACGGTGAGGTTTTTGCGATGAAAAAAATTTTAATCGTTGACGATATGATTGTTCCGTTGATGATAACAGAAAATATGCTGGCGGGGCAATACGAAACTTTTATTGCGCAATCGGCGCAGGAGGCAATGGAAATTTATCGCAAGGAAATGCCCGACATGGTGCTTTCCGATTTCCGGATGCCAGGAATGACGGGTTATGAAATGCAAATCGCCCTGCAAAACGAATTCCACAGGGAAATACCGTTTATGTTCATGACGGCGGACGAAGACAAGGAAGTTGAGAGCAAGGGGCTTGACAATGGCGCGATGGATTTAATTCACAAACCATTTGAGCCGAAAATCCTCCTGCGGCGCGTCTCCAACATTTTAAAAACCGTCGGCGAGATTCAAGACTTAAAAAAGACCTCGTCAACAGACAAACTCACGGGACTTTTCAACAAAGGTTCGGCGGAAGAAGAGCTTACAAAAATTTGCAAGAAATCGCACGGCTCGCTGATGATGATTGACTTGGACAGCTTCAAACTTGTCAACGATATTTACGGTCACGCCATGGGCGACGATATTTTAATTGCGTTCGCGGACATTTTGCGGGCGGCGATGCGTTCTACGGACTTTATCGGGCGCATGGGCGGCGACGAATTTGTTGCTTTTTGCCACGGCGTCAGCGAGGAGAGTGCCATTGCCGCCAAAACTCAATTCATTAACGAAAAAATCACCGAAGCCGCAAAAAAATTGATGGGCGAGGATATGAATATTCCTTTGGGCGCGTCAATCGGCTGCGTACTCGTCCCGCAAGCCGGCACTGATTTTGTCGAGCTGTACAAGAAGGCGGACAAGGCTCTTTACATCGTCAAGCAGAACGGCAAGCACGGCTACAACATTTTTAGCGAGGACGCCCCCGAAGAAAACGTCGAGACGGTCGTCACGCTCGCGCAGATTGAAATGATTCTCAGCGAACGCAACAAAGAGCCCGGCGCGTATATTTTGCCGTTCGAGAGTTTCAGAAATATTTATCGTTTCCTCAAGCGCACCCGCGCAGGTTACGGCAAGACGATTTGCATTGTGCTCCTTGCGCTCAAGCGGACGAATGACGGCGAAAAAATTCCGCTCAAGCACGCGGGCGAAAAATTCGTTGAATGTCTGCATAACACATTGCGGCGCGGCGATGTCATTTCGCAGAACGGCTCCAATCAATTTCTTGTCATGCTCACCAACACCGACGGGCACCACGACGTTACCCGCGCTTTAGCTCGCGTCTTTTAAATTTGGGGCATGTTGCCCGAAATTAAATTTTTCTACTTCACGACCTAATGGGCTATACTCGACACTTAATCAAAAAAAAACGGCGGTGAACTCTTTGGAGCTCATCGCCAAATTTTTTTGTGCGAACAAATTTATTTTACGAGTTTGGAGCCGCTGATTTTATACTTTGCAGAATTTATGTTAAACGTTTCGTCCGTGCTCACTCCGTACAAAATGATTTTGCCGCCGCCGTTGATTGCAAGTATTAAATCTTCGCCGCTGTATTTGGAACTTTTGAATTTACCGTTGCTTCCGTCGACGTTGAGAATTTTTAACATGTCGTCCGCCGCGTAATCGAAAATTTTGTCGGTGCCTTCGTTCGCCGTGTAGACGAAAACGTCTTTGCCTGCACCGCCCCACAGCGAATCATTGCCCGCGCCGCCCCACAGCGAATCGTTCCCTTTACCGCCGAGAAGTTTATCGTTGCCCGTGCCGCCCGACAAAGTATCTGCACCGTCGCCGCCGTTCAAGCTGTCATTACCTGCACCGCCGAGGAGTTTATCGTTGTCCGTGCCGCCCGACAAAGTATCTGCACCGTCGCCGCCATTCAAGCTGTCGTTTCCTTTGTCGCCGAGGAGTTTATCGTTGTCCGTGCCGCCCGACAAAGTATCTGCACCGTCGCCGCCGTTCAAGCTGTCATTACCCGCG
>JAFPVP010000156.1 GCA_017412925.1 Selenomonadaceae bacterium | reverse complement strand
ATCAAAATATCCGGCTCAACGAAGGCATTAACCGCGAACGCCAGCCGCGCGAACATGCCCGACGAATAAGTCTTGACCGGCTGATTGATGAACTCGCCGATGTCCGCGAACGCTATGATGTCGTCAATTTTTGCGTCCATAATTTCGCGGCTATGCCCGATTAAAAGCCCGTTCATGTAAATATTTTCGACGCCGGTCATTTCGGGATTGAAGCCCGCGCCCAACTCAAGAAGCGAGGCGATTCGTCCGTTGACTTCCAAAGTGCCGCCGCTGGGAGTCAACACGCCCGTAATAATTTTTAGGAGCGTCGATTTGCCCGCGCCGTTCTTGCCGACGAGCCCTACATTTTCCCCGCGCTTTATCTCGAACGATACGTCATTTAGCGCGTAAAAGTCGCGGCTGTAGCGTTTGTGGAAAGGGTGAAACGTTTCCTTGAGCCGGTCTATGTCCCGCTCGTAAATCTTATAAATTTTCGTGAGGTGCTCCGCTTTAATTGCGAAATCCAAGAAAAATTCTCCTTACAATTTGAATTGGGAAACTTCGCCGTGCATTTCGTTCGCCAGCTCGGAAAGCGTCTTGCTCGCGTTGGCTACTTCCTGCATGGTCGCAGATTGTTCTTGCGTCGCCGCACTGACACTGCCCGCATTCTCGCTTGAACGGTTTGCAATTTCCTTGACGTGTTCGACCGCCGCCAAAATTGCTTTATTGCTGTTGTCGACGGCGGAAATATCCTCAAGGCTGCGATTAACGTTAATATTCAGCTTCGACGCTTGAGTTTCGATGTCGACAAAGGCTTTACCGGTCTCCGCAACGGATTTTGTACCTTCTTTGACGCTTTGATTGCCACGCTCGATTGATTCGACGGCGGAAGAAGTATCTTTTTGAATCGTGGCGATAAGTTTAGCGATATTATCGGCGGCGATGCTGGATTGTTCGGCTAATTTGCGAACTTCTTCGGCGACGACGGAGAAACCGCGCCCTTGTTCGCCTGCGCGGGCAGCCTCGATAGCCGCATTCAGTGCCAAAAGATTAGTTTGACCTGCGATGCCGGAAATAGTTTCGACGATTTGCCCGATTTCGTCCGAACGTCTGCCGAGTTCACCGACGACTTGAGCGGAAGAACTGACTTGTTCGGCGATATTTTTCATCACGTCGATAGCCGCGTCGACTTTCTCCTTGCCGACAGCGGCATTTTTCGCGCTGTCGAGGGCAATTTGCTCCATTTCCTTAGCAGTCGTGCGCAAATCGTCCATTTTTTCATGCATGTCTTGGATTTTTTCTTCCAACGTGATGATTGTACGCTCTTGCTCCGCCGTGCCGTTCGTTAATACCGCCATGCTCTGCGCCACTACGCTTATCGTTTCGTTCGTCTGTTGCGTGCCAGCAGTAAGTTCCTCACTCGAACCCGCCACGCGCTCCGAACATTCCGCGATTTTCGTCAGCAGATTTTTCAGGCGGATTTTCATCTCGTTGACATTCGCCGCCAATGCGCCCAGCTCGTCGTTCGATTTAATTTCTAAGTCCGCTATCCGCAAGTTGCCGCCGGAAATTTTCTTCATCGCGTTGACGACTTCCTCCACTTGCCCGACCATGCGCCCGATAAAAAAGTTCGATGCAAGCCCGCAAAGAATTACAATCACGACGACAGCCAGCGCAATCGACAAAATCAGATTATCAACGACATCGTCCATTTCGTGCACGCTGACACCGACGAATAGCATTCCGATAGTTTTACCAGAAGTATCTTTTAGGGGCTGATACGCGGCGTAATGGTCTTCGCCCATGACTGACGCCTTGCCGACGAAAAATTTCCCCTGCGTGAGCACGTTGTCTATTACCGCCTCCGAGGCTTTAGTGCCTACTTGACGATTGCCCGCCGCATCTTTAACCGTCGTGGCAACGCGGGTATCTCCGTTAAAGATTGTGACTTTGCCGCCGCAGATGTTGCTAAGAAAGTCCGCAATTTCGTTCACGCCGTCGATTTGCTGGGTGCCCTTGAATAAAATTCCGTTCGCTAGGTGCCAGTCGCCGTAGTAACGATTATTAACTATCTCCGTAAGCGTTTGAACGTCGCCCGCCGCTTTCATCTGCAACGCACGCGCAAAACCTTCCTCCGCCCGCAGATACCCGATTACTCCCATTAGCACGCACGCCACGATTACTATCGCGTTGACTGCCACGATTGCCTTGCTCTTTAATCCCACTGCTTACAACTCCTTACTCGAATTGTTGAGTTTGGCGGTTCGCCTTAATGTTGGTGCCGTCATCGAACGAGAAGCTGACTTGAGCGTTGCCGTCAATGCTAAGCGTGCCGCCGTCATTGAACTGGAGAACTATGCCGTTGCTGTTTATCGTCTGCCGCCGATTATCACGGTCTACAACTCCTTACTCGAATTGTTGAGTTTGGCGGTTCGCCTTAATGTTGGTGCCGTCGTCGAACGAGAAGCTGACTTGAGCGTTGCCGTCAATGCTAAGCGTGCCGCCGTCATTGAACTGGAGAACGATACCGTTGCTGTTTATCGTCGTGCCGTCGTAGTTTATCTGCTCCAATGTGCCGCCGAGGTGAATTATATCGCCGTCGTGCGCACCTTGAATCTTGTCGTTGCCATTGCCCTGTTCATAATAAAATTCGTTGTGACCGGAGCCGCCAATCATTGTGTCATTCTCGGAAGAGTAGCCGCCCCATAAGCTGTTGGAGCCGGTGCCGCCGATTATCGTGTTGCTTAGCTCGTTGCCCGCCAAAATATTTGCGCCGTCCGATTGCGAGGCGTCGAGGACTGCAAAGTTGCCGTCGTAGCGGGTGCCGTGATACTCCAATGAATCGTCGCTGAGCCAAACTTCCACATTGCCCGCGCCCTTGCCGACCGTCAAAGTTGCTTGCGTGCCGATACCGACGTAAGAATTTGTGTAGCCGTCGAAGGAAACGTTCGTGTCGACTTTGGCAATCAAATCGTCGTTCAGGCGGAAACTCTTGCCTTTGGCATCTTCCAACATCAAGAAGCCGTCCGCGCCGTCAACTTTAATCATCACGTCGTCGCCGCGCAGGAATACTTCACTGATTGCGCTGTTGTCGTCGAGCTTAACTTTATCGGCGGTGACATCTTCCGCGTTGTCCACGAAGTCAAAGTTTTCGATTGAGTCGCGCCCGTCGCCCGCCGTGTAATGGAACGTCGCAACTTTTTTGTCCGCGTCGGTGTTGCCGAAAAGTTTATCGTGACCTGCGCCGCCGTTGATTGAAGTTTCGCCGGTGCCGGCAAGAATCGTATCGCTGAATTTGGAGCCGGTGATTGTCGTCGAACCCGCGCCGCCTTTGAGCGAATACACGCCATTAACCCACATTGTCGTTGGTACATAGTCTGCGCTGTCAATGTAAGCGGTATCTATAGTTATGTTGAGGTTGGCAGTGACGTTGCTGAAGTCTACGCCTGCTTTGGGGGTGGCGGCGGTGCCTACGAAATAAACTTCCTCGCCCTCGTTTACCGCCAAATCGCTCTCCTCGACGGTATACCAATCGCCGGCCGCAATGAAGACGCCCTTATTCAAAACGTCTCTGCGCTCGTGGAAAATGTTTACTTTAGCTGTTGTGTTCACGTCGCTTAGGGTCACGGTGTCGCTGGAGTTGCCGAAAGTCAAGCCGTCCGCTTTGAACTCCACGCCTGCCGGGTCGCCAGCAATATAAATCGTGTCCGTGCCGTTGCCAAAGCCCGTATGGAAATTTTCTACCGTCGTGCGCCCGCTTAAGACGATATTTGCGCCGCCGTTGCTCTTGACCAAATTTTTTCCTGCGCCGCCGTCAACGAAAGAACCTTCGCCGGCAAGAATCGTATCATCGCCGCTACCGCTCTTCACGGTGGAATTTTCCTTCGCGACCAAAAGTAAATCGTCCGTCTTGCTACTCGCGTCGAGTGAATCTTTTGGCGAAGCGTAACCGACTTTCTGAAGTGCGCCGTAGCGGTTGTAGAAATTCATCAGCTCACTGCGCTTGCCCATGTCGACTTGAGCCGAGCCAAGTTTGAGCACGCCGTTGTTGAAGTCAATTTTGCCATCTTCGACCGCCGCAAGAATATTTGTGTAAGTGGTGCCGAAGCCCGAACCCGTCGCCTCGTCGTTGCCTTCCAAAGTCATCTTGCCTTCGAGCGGGAACAGCCACGTATTTTTTTCGGGCGTCAAAGTCACATGAACATCTTCGCCGCGGCTAACGATTGTATCTGCGCCCGCCGTGATGTTGACCTCTGCCGGAGTATTTTCCACGACAGCTAATTCGCCGCCCTCAAGCGTGATGTCGTAGCTGTAGCCGTCATCTTCCACGACGACATAATCCTTGGGCTTGAAAATATTGACGATGTCCTTGCTGGGCGTCTTGCGCGTGATGAGCGGATTGTTCGCGTCGTAAATGTAAGCGTCGTTATCTTCCAGCCCGATTATCACGTCGTCGGGGTTAGCTTTAAGTGAGGTTTCATTGGCAAGATAATCGCCGCCCGCTCCAACTTGCAAGCTCGCGCCCTCGTCCAAGCCGACGATTTCTTTATCGCGCAACCAAATGCCGTCCGCGTCGCCCGTCAAAGTCAATCTGTTGCCGTTAAGCGTCATTGTCTCGCCCAGCATTTGCAACCAAACTTTATCGGGTTCGTAAGCCGTAATCGTTCCGCCTTTAATGTCGTGAATGTAAAGCGAATTGTCATACGCTCCGATTGAGGAAAATTCGGTGCCTTTGGTTTGAATGCCAATGCCGTTGATTGACAATGCGCCGCCGGTGCCCTTGCTGAACTCAATGTCGCCTTCAAGATTATCAACACT